>JAURYZ010000248.1 GCA_030653635.1 Coriobacteriia bacterium
CGGGATTGTACGACCTGGCGGACGGCACGGCCCAGGCCGTCGGGACGCTCGAGTACCGCGATCTTGAGGGCGGCTTTTGGGCTGTCATCGGCGGCACCGAGGCGGAAGGTGACGTCGGCACCGTGGTAGCTGTCATCGCCAACGGTCTCGACTTCGAGCAGCAGCTCAAAGCTCTTGGCGGACGCACCGTCATTGTCGACGGCACCCGTCTTGAGGGCGCATCAGTCCGCATGGCGGGGCCCGAGATCGAGGCCACGAGTGTGCGAGAGCTGATCGACACAGGCGGTGCGGCCGAGTAACTGCCGACGCCGGTACCCCTGTCAGTCGAAAGTGTCAGTCGAAATCCGGCTGCCTACTTCTTCTTGCCCCAGCTCAGTTTCATGGTGAATATCCGGTCGCTCGAGAACACACACGAAGATCTCTCCCGGCGCCACCTGAAAGTCGATGCCTTTGACAGCTTCCAAATCGCCGTAGTTCTTTTTGAGTCCGAAAACGCTCAGGACGGGCTCGTTTGACGCATTCATCAAATACCCCCATCAAGTCGATTACGCACAGCAGCCGCAGCTTCGAGAACCAGTAGCGCGGCGAGACGCACGGTGCGACCGTCGGCCGCGTCGGTCGTGGCGTCGATTTCAGTCACATCCATACCTGCGACGCGCGGGTCGCTTACGAGCTCGAACACCAGACGCCGTAGTTCGTGGGCAGAGATTCCACCCGGAGCTGCCGAGGGGCACGCGGGTACGACCGATCGATCGCACACGTCTACATCGACATCCAAGAACACCCCCCCGCCACCCCTTCCCGCAATCGCGAGCGCCGCACTTGCGATTGCTCCGACGGCTGGGGCGGTGATCGCGTCTCGCCCGACGACGGTGATCCCGAACTCTCGGGCTCGGGCCGCGTATGCTGCCGAGTTCGCGAAGTCCGCGATGCCAATCTGGACGATGTTTTTGCCGGGCAGTCCCGCTTCCACTAAACGCCGTACCGGCGAGCCGTTGGAATCCCCGTCACGAAGGTCGTGGTGTGCATCGAGGGTGATAAGGCCCCACCCGGACAGGTCGGCGCCCGCAAGGCCGCCCATGACGGGAAACGTGATCGAGTTGTCACCGCCGATGGCGATAAGCAGCCCGAACCGCTCCCGGGCCTTGGCCGAGGCACGACGCGTACGTTGCTCGCCGCCCGCACCATCCGGGTCGGCGACATCGCCCAAGTCGACAGCGGAAAGCTCAGCAACGTCGATTCCGCTGCTGTGAGCGAATGTCGAGTAGCGTGACAGTGCGGTCCGCACCGCAGCCGGCGTTGCGTGGGCCCCGGAGGGGGTAATCGAGCGCGAGGACGTCGGCACGCCGAGAAACCCGAGATCGCCTGTGGCCTCGATGCCTTCGGGCGCAGGAGCGAGCCACGCCGAGGCACGGGGCCAAAGCGCGTCTTCGAATCGTGATGATGCTGCCATAGCTCGCACCCTTTCGTCGGGCAGGACTAGACTGCGCAAAGGGTATCTTCCACAGGATAGCCCCACGGCACGACCAATAACGAGAGGCGGCAGGCAACAGATGACCCTCACGACCCGGACGGTACTCCTCGGCGAAGGTGCTTTGTGCGTGGACGATGTGGTCGCTGTCGCTCGAGACGGGGTGAGCGTCGAGATTACCGCGGCCGCGCTTGAGGCCATCGGCCACTCGCGCGCTCACGTCGATCGGCTTTCGGAGTCGGGGAAACCGGTCTACGGCGTGAGCACGGGCTTTGGGGCGCTGGCCATGCGCTATATCGAGCCGGATCGGCGCCGCCAGTTGCAGCGCTCGCTGGTGCGCTCGCATGCGGCGGGCACGGGCACGCCGGTGGAGACCGAGGTCGTGCGCGCGCTCATGCTCCTGCGACTCTCGACGCTTTGCACGGGGCGAACGGGTGTGCGCGAACTGACAGCTCGTACGTACGCCGCGATGCTCAACGCGCACATCACCCCGATCGTCCCCGAGTACGGTTCGCTCGGATGCTCGGGTGACCTGGCGCCGCTCGCGCACTGTGCGCTGGCGCTCATGGGCGAGGGCGAGGTGTTCGACGCGACGGGGACCAGCATGCCCGCCGCCGAAGCGCTCGCCGCCGCCCGAATCGAGCCGGTTGTCCTGCAGGAAAAGGAGGGCCTCGCCCTCATCAACGGCACGGACGGCATGCTCGGAATGTTATCGCTCGCCATCGCTGACCTGCGATTACTGGCCAGCACCGCCGACATCACGGCGTCGATGAGCCTTGAAGCGCTCCTCGGCACGGATCGTGTACTTGCCGAGGAACTGCAGCTGCTGCGGCCGCATCCGGGTCAGGCCGCATCGGCGGCCAACATGCGGGCCGTGCTCGCAGGCTCGCCGATCGTCGCGTCACATGCGACGGGCGACGTGCGCGTGCAGGACGCGTACTCGCTGCGCTGCGCGCCTCAGGTCGCTGGTGCGGTGCGTGACACCATCGACTACGCCGAGACGGTCGCCCTGCGCGAGCTCGCTTCCGCGATCGACAATCCTGTGGTGCTGCCCGACGGTCGCCTTGAGTCCAATGGCAACTTTCATGGCGCACCGGTGGCCTACGTGCTCGACTTTCTCGCGATCGTCGCGGCCGATCTCGCGTCAATCAGCGAGCGCCGGACAGACCGGATGCTCGACCAATCGCGTTCGCACGGGCTGCCGCCTTTCCTCGCGCACGACCCGGGCGTGGACTCTGGCTACATGCTCGCGCAGTACACGCAGGCGGGCATCGTGAGCGAGATGAAGCGGCTCGCGGTGCCCGCGAGCGTGGACTCGATACCTTCGTCCGGGATGCAGGAGGACCACGTCTCGATGGGCTGGGCGGCCGGCCGCAAGCTGCGTCGCTCGGTCGACGGCCTGGCGCGCGTGCTAGGCATCGAGCTGCTGACGGCGGCCCGCGCTTTAGACTTGAGGGCCCCGCTAGTTCCGGCTGTCGGGACTGCAGCCGCTGTGGCACTGCTGCGCGAGCAGGTCGAAGGGCCGGGCGAGGACCGTCAGCTGTCGCCCGAGATCGAGGCGTCGTTCGAGCTTGTCGCAAGTGGCGCCGTCCTCGCAGCGGTTTCGGAAGCGATCGGTGGTGGGCTTCTGTGAGCGGAATCGGTCCCGCGTACATGGGCAAGGCCTTCGAGGCCGCGCTGTATGAGACGAACGACATCGTCGCCAAGGTCTACGGCCTGCCGGTGTCGATGATTGCCGTGGGTCCCAGCCGCGAGCAGACAATCATGCGCAGGTGGGAGCGTAGGCTCTAGAGTTGGTCGCCTGCGGCGGCTGGCGGCCCGCGAGTAGCCCGTCGTTCTCGCGTCCTATCTGAACATGCGTGCGCAACCGCGGTGCGCGCGTTGTCTCATCGGGCATTGGTCGATATACTGAGCGTTGTACAATATCGATATCGACAAGGAGTTCGTGATGACGACTGTCACCATCTCGCCCAAGTTCCAGGTGGTCATCCCCAAGGCGATCAGGGAGCGTCTCGACCTGCACCCCGGTCAGCAGGTGCAGGCCATCGAGTATGACGGCCGCATCGAGTTTGTGCCGGTGCGTCCCATCTCTGAGATGCGGGGTTTCCTCGCCGGCATCGACTCCACCGTCGAGCGTGACGAGGACCGACTGTGAATGTCGTCGACTCGTCGGGCTGGCTCGAATACTTCGGTAACGGCCGCAATGCGGGATTCTTCGCTGAACCGCTCTCGGACGCCGCCTCACTGCTCGTGCCTGCCATCAGCATCTACGAGGTCTTTAAGCGCGTTCTGCTTGACCGTGGTGAGGGTGCCGCGCTCAAGGCGTCAGCCCTCATGCAGCAGGGCGAGATAATCGAACTCTCAGCCGCGGGGGCGCTCACCGCCGCTGGGCTGAGTGTCGAGGCGTCCCTGCCAATGGCCGACTCAATCATCCTGTCAGCGGCGCGCTCGCGTGGTGCGACGCTCTGGACGCAGGACGCCCACTTCGAGGGCATGGCGGATGTTAGATTCGTCTCGGCGAGGTCTGACTCAATGGCATCGACGCCGACAAGCCGCGGCAAGGAAGGTAGTCTCAGTCGCAGGCTCGGCTGAGCCGCAACCAAGAGACCTGTCGTCCTTACTCAACACGGACGCGGTGCGGCCGTCATCATGGACGTCGGCGTCTATGAGGGGATCCTGGATGAGATCATGATTCTCAGAGACATCCGTGTTGCAGAAGACCAAATCGCTCGCGGTGAGGGAATCCCCCACGAGGAAGTGGTGGCACGCCTTCGTTCGAGGCTGGCCAAGTGACGGTGATGTGGGCCCCCATCCGCGAGTTCGAATCGATGCGCGAACGGCTGGGGCTGCTTGAGGACATCGCTCGCGCTGAGGCGCAGTTGGCCGCGGGTGAAGGCGTTCCGCATGAGGTGTCAAAGGCCCGCGTC
>JAURYZ010000281.1 GCA_030653635.1 Coriobacteriia bacterium
CGAATCAACGCCGATGACACAATCTCCCCGCAACTCTCGCTGTGGAACCAGCGCGGGAGCAACGTCATTTTCGGCAATCAGCTGGTGATTCCGATCAAGGACTCAATCGTGTACATCCAGCCGGTGTATCTGCAGGCCGAACAGACGGCAATCCCTCAGCTGACTCGCGTCGTGGTCGTGTATGCCGACAAGGTCGAGATGGCCGCGGATCTGGAAACCGCGCTGCTGCAAGTCTTTGGAGAGCGACCTGCCGAGGAGCCCACGGGCGACGGCGGGGTCGCAGGCCCTGCGGCCGATGCCGCCACCGCGCGCTCACTGTTCGAGAAGGCGACAGCCGCGCAGAAGGCTGGCGATTGGGCAGAGTACGGCCGTCTGCTCGATGAGCTGGGCGCGGTCTTGCAGCAACTCGCAGGGCCATCGATGGATACGACGGTGGCCCCGTAACGCGCCGGCGCTCGGCGTCATATCTGCCATATCTGGCAGGGGGCGGTCAGGGGGGGCGGTCAGGGTAACGGTTCGGTTTCGGTTTGCGTACGCTTTTTGCTATACTGTCGCTTCGGGCGTCAGTTCGGGCGCCCACCCGCAGCGGCTGCGCAGACGACTGGAGCAGCCGCACAGACCGGCGGGTGGGATGCTTTCGTGATAGCCAGTCGGGTCGGCATTCGTTCGCATGATGAACGACCGAAATGCTCGTACGAATAGGTCTAAAGCCGAACAGCATACTCGCTGAACAAGGCAAGAGACGACGGCAGGAAGTGCCGTTCTCGAGCTGGCGCGAGGCAGCTTTCCCCTCTTCAATTTCCACACCCATGCTCGCTTCTCGCGGGCATTCCTATGCCTCCCCGGTCGTCGTCGCCATTTGTCCCCTGCCGTGGAGGTATGTGTGATCTCAAGTACGAACTCAAAGCGTCTGATGATTGCCATGGCACTCTTGGGCGCCCTTGCGGTGCTGACGGGTGTGATTCTGGGCGTCGGGGCGACCAATTCCCGCGCAGACGCAGCACCCGTGTCCGAGCCGCTTGGCACGCTCGGTATAGGCGATGAGCTCATCGCTCCGATCGCGGCCCCTGTGGACGCGGATGACAAGATCGTCGTCACCGATTCAACGTCAATGGCGCTAGCCATGACGACCCCGGCCGTTCTGGCCGTTGCGCCCGTGGCTGTTGCTGCGAAGGCGCCGGTTCGCAGGGCCTCGACGACCAAGGTGTCACGTGCAGCCGCCAACTCGGATGGCTGGAAGTCCGCTCGCGTGTCCTGGTACGGACCCGGCTTCTACGGTCGCAAGACCGCCAGCGGCGCCGTCCTTACGCAAGGCATGATGAACGTCGCTCATCGGTCGCTTCCTTTTGGCACGCGCATCCAGTTCGAGTACAAGGGCCGCACCTGCATTGCCGTGGTCAATGACCGCGGGCCGTTCGTGGGCGGGCGCACCTTCGATCTGGGCCCAGGTACCGCCACCGCGCTTGGCTTCGGTGGCGTCGGAACCGTCAAGTATCGGATCTTGGGCAGATAGTTCTTCTCCGTTCTGATTTCTAGAAGAGCCCCGTCCGCACCATGCGGTCGGGGCTCTTTCGTGCCGCGGTCAACAGCTTTTGGGGTATCTTTGTTACAGATACGAACCAAAGTTGCACCGCACGACGACAGGTCGGAGACGCCATGCCTGAACTGGGCGATGAGACAACGGGTCCGCAGGAGCGCACAGTGATTGACGCTGCCGCGGACTTGCTACAAACCGTGGTCGACTGGCTGCGCCAAGAGGCCGAGGCCGTCGTTCGCGAGAAGATCGTGCTTCCGATACAGCGCCTCGGGCTGACAGTGGCATCCGCGTCGGCCGCAGCCGGACTGGCGTTTCTAGGTATCGGGTTTATCTCCGTGGGGCTGTTCATGGTTCTGGGAGACGCGATCGGCTACTCCTACGCACTGCTCGTGATCGGTGGCGTGCTCGTGATCGGCGCCGTCGTGTTCACTGCGATCAAGATGAGGTTGATGCAGAAATGACGCCAGACACTTCCGGGACTCTTGAGCACCGACTCACCATCGATGACGTTCGACACCACGCCGAAGAGGTGAAGGACATCGCGCTGTCCGAGGTCAAGCGCTTCCGTGACGAGCAGTCCACCCGGGCCGCTATCGTGGGGCTCGTGGTTGTGGTGGGCGTCGTATCTTTGGCCTACTACCTGGGCACGCGCGCGTCTCGCAGCTAGTACGGTGCCTGACGCTCCTATCCGCATCGAGTCGTTCGAATCGGTGGCCGACGGCTGTGCCGCGACCCTGCTCGTTTCCTCACCGTCATTCATGCGCACCTCGTCGGTGCCCGCGTTGGCCGACGCTATTCTAGAGGCCCTGCCCGGGCTTGTGCGGCATCCGTGCGAATGTGGCAGCGCGCATGGAATCGCAGCAGAGCTCGGCGACACGGAGATGCCGCACCTGATCGAGCACGTCGCGCTCGAGCTGCTCGCTGTATCCGGGGCTCCCCGGCGTGAGCTGTACGGACACACGACGTGGAATTTCGCTCGTGACGGCGCTGGGGTGTTTCATGTGAGCTTGCACGGTGCGCCGCCAGAGGATTGCGAGAATGCGCTAAGGCAGGCGACCGCACTGGTCGTGGCACACATGTTTGATCCGTTGTCGAGGTCAAGAGCGCTTTGAGAGAGAGGTACTGCCGCGTCGAGTAGCGTGAAACGCGAAGTGGTTCGGCCGCAGTAAACGGACGCCTCGCTAGGGCAGGGTCGATATCCGGGTCAGCAGAATGTCGCTCACAAACGACAGCGCACCCACGGAAGCCGCGTTCTGCCGGGCCAGCGTCTCGGTCGCCGTGTCCTCAGCCGTCGTGTAGTCGGTCGCCATCGTGACGAGCCCCGCACCCTTCATGGCTCCAAGTTCCCGTAGTGCGCCATCTCGGTCAGCCGCGGGTGTGCGCAGGTAGCGCTCGGCCTCGAAGTCGTAGGTCGATGTCACGTCCTCGCGGTTCCACGCCGAGAAGGCGCTGCGCATGGGCCAGACCACCTCGTAGCCGTTCTGAGTCGCGAGTACGCGTCCTGATTGGCGGGTCTGTGCCGACAGGGCCGTGACCAGCTCGGTCATACCGGTCGAGCGCTCCGGGTGGACGTCGACCATGTCCACGTTGTCGAGAAACAACCCGTCGGCGCCCTTGCCGAGCATCGTGGAGGTCTCGGCCAGGAGCGTCGTTCGGTAGCCAGCCGCGTTCACGTCCGCGTACCACTCGCCCCAGTCGCCCCAGAGGTCCAAGCGGTAGGGCGCAACACGGGGGTACCAGCTCCGGTACGACTCGATGGTGCCCACGCTGACGTAGGCAAGCACGCTGCAGCCGGACGCGTGAAGCTGGGCGACCTGCTCGGCGCTGGTCGTCTCGCCGTCCACGACGACGATGTCGTAGGCCTTGAGCCGCTCGAAGTTCGCCCCGAGAGTCGCGCCGTCGCCGATCGCGAACGCCCACGAACCCGCCGAGTGCAGCTTGGCGATGCGTGCGAGCCGCGTGCGATCCAGGCGGACGAACCGCTGCCTGGCGGCGACCTGGCGTCTCTTCGCAGCTTCGACCCGCGCGAGGGCACTAGAAGGCGATACAACGACCGATGCCACCGCCAACACGGCCACGATGACGAGGGCACAGGCTGCGATCGTGATCCGCCGAGAAGTGCGATGAACGCCCAGGGTGTCCTCCTCGGCATAGTGAGTGCGCTGTCGGGTCTATCGGCAGGTCGTGGAGAAACCTCAAGGATCTTGGGGGGTTTGACCTGCTCGCAAACACGGTGGTAGGCTACGCCCCAACCTCTGAACGACTTTGGAGGCGAATAGGAATCACCAAGGATGTGAGGGAAGAGGGCGTCTCGCGCTCAGCCACCCCTCCGCAGATCCCTCGCCAGGGCGGCACAGCATGTGCCACCGGAAGCGGGTCGGTGCCGGACCGGTATCCCGGCAAATGAGGTCCGATTGTGGCGCGAAAGCGGCTCGCACGGACGAAGATAGGTGGTACCGCGACTGACCCCTCGCCCTATCGGCGGAAGGGGTCTTTTCTATTCCTCGGCAAGTAGTAGGGGTGGAGTCGATGGGTACCGCGAGAGTCGTGTTCGACAAATGGGAAGGGCGCTACGCCCAACGTATAGGGGATGTGCGGTCCAGCGCCGTGCGTGACCTGTTCGCAGCGGCGAGTCGGCCCGACATGATCAGCCTCTCAGGTGGCATGCCCGAGGTTCGGGCGGTGCCAGCGCACGCCGTGGCCGACGCTGCCCATGGAGCGATCGTGCACGCGGGAGCGCAGGCGCTGCAGTACGGATCGAGCAACGGCCGCGTGGAGCTGCGCGAGATTATCGTCGAACTCATGGCCGAGACCGGCGTGAGGATAGCCGCAGCCGATGTGGTCGTCACCGCCGGCGCTCAGCAGGGACTCGACCTGCTCGCCAAGACGTTTTTGGACCCGGGCGACGTTGTGATCTGCGAAGGCCCGACCTACGTGGGTGCGCTTCAGGCATTCTCCGCCTACCAGCCCGACATCCGCTGCATCCCGATGGATGGCGAGGGGATGCGCATGGACCTGCTGGAGGCCGAGCTTCGCACAGTCGGATACCAGGGCGCGAAGTTTATCTACACCATCCCGAACTTTCAGAATCCTAGGGGCGTGACGCTTTCGGCGCCCCGCCGCCGGCGCCTGCTGGAGCTTGCGCGCGAGTACGACGTCCCGGTGATCGAAGATGACCCATACGGGCGCCTGCGATTCGAGGGCGGTCACGTCAAGCCGCTGCGGGCTTTGGATGACGAGGTCATCTACCTGGGCACGTTCTCCAAGATATTCGCACCTGGGCTGCGCTTGGGCTGGATGACTGCCCCGCAGCCGATACTGGCCAAGGTTCTGCTCGTGAAGCAGGCCGCCGATCTGTGCGGCAGCGCGTTTGCGCAGGTCACTGCGGAACGTTACTTCGCGGGTACTCGCTGGCGCAAAGTGCTGCAGGGGCTGGCGCGCACGTACGCCGAGCGTAGGGATGCCATGCTCGCGGCGCTCGAGGAGTATTTCCCGCCGGAAGCCAGTTGGACCCGGCCCGAGGGCGGCTTCTTCGTGTGGGTCGAGTTTCCGGAGTTTCTGGACACCAAGACCATGCTTGCCGAGGCAGTCGAACATGGAGTGACCTACGTGCCCGGCGACGGCTTCTATCCTGACGGGCGCGGACGCAACTGTATGCGCCTGGCATTCTGCTACGCTGAACCCGAGGCGATAACCGAAGGGATCAGGCGTCTTGCCGAGGTCCTTGAGGACCGCCTCGAACTGTACCGTGCATTCATCGCGGCCGGTGCGTTGCCGGACCGCTCGGAGGGGGCAGCATGAACCGGGAGAAGATCGCGGTACTCATGGGAGGGCGCTCGCTGGAGCGCGACGTCTCGCTCAAGAGCGGGGAGCGTGTGTGTGCGGCGCTCGAGTCGCTCGGCTACCGGGTATTGCCGCTCGACGTGACGCCGGAGCTCGTGGCGACCCTGCGCGCCGAGCGCCCCGACGCGTGCTACATCGCGCTTCACGGCAAGTACGGCGAGGATGGCACGATCCAAGAGTTACTCGAGTTCCTCGGCATACCGTATACGGGGCCGGGAGTGACCGCGAGCGCACTGGCATGGGACAAGTCGCTGACCAAGAGACTCATGGCCGAGGACGGAATTCCGACGCCTGCCTGGATCACACTCACTGCCGACGCGTTCATGGAGATGGGAGCGGCCACTGCGCTCGACCTCATACCTGACGCCGTCGGAGGCTTTCCGGTGTGCGTCAAGCCGACCAAGCAGGGCTCGGCGTTGGGCCTTGCGCGGATCGATGCGCCCGAGGCACTTGCCGAGGCGCTCTTGAGCGCGCTGTCGTACTCGGACGCGGCGCTCATTGAGAAGTGGGTCGACGGCTGCGAACTGGCCGTCTCGGTGCTCGACGGACCCGAGGGGCCCCAGGTCTTGCCGGCCGTCGAGATCGAGGCCAAGAGCGGGCTGTTCGACTTTTCGGCCATGTACACACGCGGCGAGACCGACTACTACGTTCCAGCGCGACTCGATCCGGTCGTGGCCGCTGAGGTGGAGCGGCTCGCTGCCCGAGTCCACGTCCTTCTCGGGTGTCGTGATGTGAGCCGGGCGGACATGGTGGTAGGCGCGGATGGCGTCCCGTGCGTGCTTGAATGCAACACCTCTCCCGGGATGACGGAGACCTCGCTTCTTCCTATGGCGGCGAAATCCGCGGGCATGTCGTTCCAAGATGTGGTAGAACGTTTGATACGGGAATCGTTGTCTCGCAAGGGATGATGACTCGCGTGAAGTGGGGTACATACCTGCTAACATGGGTTAATCTGTCGGTTCCGACCTCGATTCACGGA
>JAURYZ010000282.1 GCA_030653635.1 Coriobacteriia bacterium
CCCGTCTGTGGCCTATTGGGTGCCCTTGGCCCCGTATCCCATCTCGACATCGTCGACATAGGCCGTGCCGCTCGCGTAGCGATACTCGATGTTGAACTTCACGAACGCGGCGTTTGCCGGTGCGTCGCCTTCGAGCACGACCTCGCGCCAGCCATTGGTGTCAGCGACGTTCCAATACGTCCCGCTCGCCGGTTGCACCGTGGAGATGAAGGTGCCGTTGCTCGTGTAGAAATGGTACTTGAAGAACACGCCATACTCGGTCTTGGAGGTGTCGACGCTAAGACCGTCGGTGTTGACCCACATCGAGGAATGGAGGTGTCTCACTCCACCGATAGGGAACATGGTCGCAGTCGTGCCGGTAGACGGTGAGACATACACCGATGTGTTGGTCGCCGAGTAGAACTTGAGGGCGCCTGTGCCGGTGCGCTTCACGGAGGTCTGCTGCTTGGCCAAAGTGGTGGAGTTCGTGTACCAGCCGCCGCTTGCCCAGGTCTGCTCGAATCCCGGGTCAGGAGCGTCGTTCACGGTGGCCACGTTGGCGCTCACGGGAGCTCCGGCCGCAAGGTTCTCGATCTGAAGGCCTGCTCCTTGTGCGAGTGGGTCACGCGTGAACGCGCCATCCTTGACCTGCTGCAACGTATGTTTCGTGCCGTCCGCGTCGGTCAGATTGACGCTGCCGTCGCCGAAATAGGCATCATCGACATAGAGTGTGCCCTTCGTATTTTGGTACTCGATGTTGACCCGGGCGAAGTAAGCATCCGCGGGCACGGTCGCCGCCACGCCCACACGTCGCCAGTAGCCGGACCTGTACTCCGCGTAGTTGCCCGAACGTGCCTCGCCGACATAGGTACCATCAGCCTTCCAGAAATGTATCTTCACCACGCCGCCGAACGCGGTCGGTGAATCGGTGTCGGCTTCGACGAGTAGGTCGCTTGCAAACATCCACGCCCCTGCCTCGATGCGCTGCCCCGGCCACACGGGATAGGCACCAGTACCGTCGGCGTGGGACTTCACATACGCTCTTTGGTCCGGACTTGTCGATGAGAAAGCTAGGCATTTGCCAAAGCGACCGAGCGGGGCACTCGTCGTTGTGGCGACGCTTACTGCAGGATCACGCCAGGTGGTCCATCCGGTCAGCGTCAAGGCCTCGAATCCAGGATCGGGCGCCCGGTTGTCGTTTCTGACGATCGTCGATACGGGCGACCTCCATCCGGTGGGAAGCTCCGGAGAGCCGGCCTGGTCCGAACGGTAGCTCATCCCATATGAGAGTCCGCCTGCTCGTGCGGGACCGGACAGGTCCTGGCGGGCGATGATAAGCGCCCCTGAAGAGACCTCGACAGAAGCACCCGCCCCAAGCGGCTCACTTGCTCGAGCCGCCTCGATGCCCCGGCCGTCCGAGGAGTCCTGGGCATGCCCGGTCACAAAGCCGGTCCAATCAGTCCAGTTGCTCCAGGTCGTGTCCCCGACGTTCGGATAGTCGGAAAGACCGGCCGCGCGCATCCGCCAGAAGTAGCGAGTGTGTTGCGTGAATCCAAACTCGGCGGGGGTGACGGTATGGTCATAGTCCTTGAGGTTGTCCACGGGCACGGTGTCCAGAAGGCCGCTCGTGTCCGGTTTGCTGGAGAACTGTATCTCCACCTTCTGCTGCGGCTTGGAGATGAGGGAGCCGTTGAGATCTGCCAGGCGATGCTTGTCATCGTCGTAGTTCCAGATAATGGTGGGCTGGCCGTCCACGATCGTATCGGGTGCAGGCGACACGGGCTCTACTTTGGGCACGGTAGTCCAGGCGATCTTGAAGGTTGGATGGTGATCGCCCGCGATGCCTCCGATGGCGTCCCAGCCGACGTACTTTGTGAAGGCAGTATCGCCCCACAGCATGAGGCCATGGTTGGAGCCTGGAGCAGCAAGCCAGTCCTTCACCATCTGAGTCACATAGAGGCCGCCCGATGTGGTGTTCGCGGCTTGCGAGAACTGACCCGCATACGCGTAGCTCGGCTGGTTGTTCCACGTGAGCGAGGTACCGCTCCATGCGCTCGTCACCTTGTCATAGAACACCGTTGTCGGACTCGGCGTGGTGGTGTAGCACCAAAGCGCAAGACGCGCATATAGAATCTGGATGTCCGCGTCCAGATCCCGCATCCACTGCAGGTCGTTTTCGAGGTAGCTTGACTGCACGTAGCTTCGGTAGTAATAGCCCGCCATCTTGCCGACCTTCAGGGGGAAGGTCCCGTCTTCCCATGCGGCGTAGAAGTTGGTGCTTGGGTACTGAGACGATACATAAGCGAAATCCGAGAAGTATTGATTGATCCACGCGTACTTCACCGTCGGGTCGATGCGCACCGGCCACACACGCGCCGGATCAGCGAGCCATTCGCGGTCGGCAACAACATCAATACGCCAGCCCATCAGGGCGGGATAGAGCTCATAGTGCACGTCGCGCGACACGGCCGACGAGCCATCGGCACCGGCGCTCGCGTCGAACATGTAGGGCGCTTCGATCTGAAAGACGGGTCGAGTGGACTCCTCGGAGAGAAAATCGATGCCGCCGGACGCATTGAGCTGCGGTGTGACATCCTCGGCGATCAGATCGAAGCTGTAGACGTTTCGGCCGGTGAAGCGCTCAAGCACGATCGTCTCTTTGAGCCCGGTCGCGCTGGAAAGGTACTCGATGGTCGCGCCTGCGAACGCGCCCTTGTACTCGACCTGCGCTTTGCTCATGAGGCTTCGTTCGGCAGGTGTGTCGAACGTGAGCGCGGCCTCGGGCAGGGTCGCGCGGGTCGCCGGGCGAAACGCCACGCGTCCCATCGTGGATTCCACGCTGGCCCAGCCGTCGTCAAGTTTGTCGGGCAGCTCAAGCGAGAACGCATTGGCGCGGTTGCGGAAACTGCGCCCGCGGACCGTGTAGGTCTCCTCAAGGCTCGAGTCGATGGGAAGCAAGGTGGTCGTGGTCTCGGAGGCGAAGAACACCGGCTCGTCGTAGACCTCGGTCTCGTAGGTGCCGTCGGAAAGCTCGAAGGTCCTGGAGTTCGTGGTGCGCTTGCTCACGGCTTCCGCCTTGGTAGGCGGTGCCGGTTGGGCTATGGCTGGCGGAGGCTGATACTGGAGCCCGGTCACGAGCATCGTGGCGCTGAGCATGACGCTCGTCGCTTTTCGCGCGAAAGTACCGAAACTCCTCATGAGCGACCCCATTTCGTCTTGAGAACCCGTGTCTCGGGGCACGCCCGGACAAGATGCGCTCCCCGACGGCCCACCCCCGTGGGCCACTTCGTGCATGTCAGCAAATGACACGCATCGTACATAATAGCGGGGGGGGGGGGCG
>JAURYZ010000288.1 GCA_030653635.1 Coriobacteriia bacterium
GTAACCTGACACTCGGTCTCGCATTCGTCGCAGCGCTTGTGTCTGTGGCGGCGTTGTTCTGGGGCAGGATGATGGGCAAGAAGGACGGCGAAGGCGCCACGAATGTTGGCTACTTCGGCGCGTTCGGAGTCGCTGGAGCCCTCTCGATGTCCACCGCGATCCTCCTGTCGGCGTTCTTCCAGAAGGATTTCAGCCTGCAGTATGTGGCCGAGAACCACAGTACTGATGTCTCGAACCTCGCATGGCTGTACAAGATATCCGGAGTCTGGGCAGGTCGCGAGGGTTCGCTCATGTTCTGGGCCTGGGTCTTGTCCCTATTCGTTGCCTACATCGCATGGAAGCGCATCGGCGAGACCGATGAGCTGTCGAATATGTCACTCGCGGTGCTGAACATCGTTCAGCTCTTTTTCCTCGCGTCTCTGTTCGTGAATCTCAACAACCCGTTCAAGGTCTCTCCGGCGGAGTGGATCGGACCCAACGGCCAGTTGATGGTCGCCGTGGGAATGAATCCGCTGTTGCAGCACTGGGCCATGATCCTGCATCCACCGACGCTGTTTATCGGCTATGCGGGTATGACGGTCCCGTTTGCATTCGCGATGGGCGCCCTTATCGTCGGAGACAGCTCCAAGCTTTGGGTCACGCTCGTAGATCGCATCACGGTGTTCTCATGGCTGTTCCTCGGCCTAGGTATTGGGCTGGGTGCCGTATGGGCCTACGTGGTGCTTGGTTGGGGCGGCTACTGGGCCTGGGATCCGGTGGAGAACGCCTCGCTGCTTCCCTGGCTCACAGGTGTTGGCGTGCTCCACAGCTTCACCGTCTACCGTCGTCGTGACGGATTCAAGAAGTGGGCCGTCTGGATGTCCACCGTGAGCTTCGTGCTCGTCATCCTTGGCACGTTTATCACCCGTTCGGGCATCATCGATTCGGTTCACGCGTTTGAGAAGGATCCACTTTCGGGCTGGATATTCGGTGCAATGATGCTGCTGCCGCTCTTGGCTGCGGCATGGGGGCTCTCCGTACGCTCCAAGGAGTTCGAGGGTGTCGATGAGTTCGAGTCGCTCACGAGCAAGGAAGCCTCGTACTACTTCAACAACGTGATCATGCTCATGTCTGCGCTCGTCGTCGCCATGCTCACCGTCGCCCCCTCGTTAGGTGGCAAGGCGTTCGGGGTCGACACGTACAACGCGCTGGCGCATCCGTTCGGCATCCTGTACGTGTTCATCATGGCTGTGTGTCCGATACTGTCATGGCGCAAGACCCTCGGGCCCGCATTCATGTCCAAGGCGAAGTGGCCGCTCATCAGTACCGCAGTGCTGACAGTGCCGCTCGGCGCTATCTGGTACTTCGAGCTTCTGCCGATCCTGCACAAGAACGGTGCGCCCTCGGCGTGGGAACCCCTCCCGCTCATATACGTGTACTCGATCGTGGGCATGATCGTAGGCGCGTTCGCGGTGTCCGTGGCGGTGTTCTTGTTCATCGAGGGCGCTCGCAAACGCGCAGCAGCCAAGGGTGAGAGTTTCGGCTCGGCACTGCTGCAGATCATCACTCGCGCACGCACCCAGTCGGGCGGTTATCTCACGCACATGGGAATCGGCATCATTCTCATAGGTCTGGTCGGCTCCACGATGTTTGTTGATGACTCCACACTTAACGTGCCGAACAAGGTGGGTACGACCTTCGAGGCCGGAGGCTACACGTTCACCTACAAAGGACTGGATCAGACGACTCTGCCCAACCAAGACACGGTGGACACTGCGCATTTGGATGTGGCCAAGGATGGCATCAAGGTCGCAACTATGAATCCCGGTCAGATATCGTTCTTCCAGCAGCAACAGACCAAGCTCAACGCCGATGTTATGGTGCAGCCTTTGCGCGATGTGTTTATCGTGTACCAGGGAATCCAGGGTGAAAACGTTTCGTTCCAAGTTAAAATCAACCCGCTCATCAGCTGGGTGTGGTTCGGTTTCGGACTGTCGGTTATCGGCACGGCGATAGCCATGCTGCCCAAGAAGCAGGTCCCGGTCGTCGCTGCGAGTGCACCCGCCAAGAAGAGAAAGAAATAGGCTCACGGCATGCCGGAAGTCTGTGATACAGCGCTGGAGGTCCGGGATCTGACCCGGACCTTCGGCGTACGCAGGGCCCTTGACCGGGTCAGTTTCGATTTGCCGCGCGGCGCCTTTCTCTCCATCTTCGGTCCCAACGGCGCAGGCAAGACCACGATGGTCAAGGTGCTTACCACGCTCACGTCCCCGTCGAGCGGCAGTGCCAAGGTCTGTGGCCTCGATGTCGTCCAAGACGCGGTCGAGCTGCGCGAGCGGATCGGACTTATCAGCCACAATCCGCTGCTGTACCCCGATCTATCCGCCGAGGAGAACTTGCTGTTCTTCGCCGAGATGTATGGCGTGGATGATTCCACCGACCGAGTGCGAGAGTTGCTCGTGTCTGTGGAACTCGACCATCGTCGTCTGGATCTCGTTCGGACGTTCTCGCGCGGTATGCTCCAGCGCCTATCGATAGCTCGAGCGCTGCTGCACCGCCCTGACGTTCTCTTTCTCGACGAGCCGTATTCCGGACTCGACCCTCATGCGATGGATATCTTCGACAGCCTCATTGCTCAGATTCGCGAGGACCACACCTTCGTGATGATCTCGCATGATCTTGATAAGGGGCTTGAGCTTTGTAGCCATGCGCTCATCCTGGCGCGCGGGCGAGTTGTTCTGGCGGCCGAACGTGCAGCTGTGGACTCCGAGCAGTTCAAGCACACCTATCGCGCCACTGTCGGCCTTGGGGTGGCGTGATGTCGAGCGCAACCACACTCAAACAACGACGTGCTGGACGCGGATTGTCGATGCGTCAGTTCAAGGCGATCTTGCGCAAAGATATCGTGATGGAACTGCGCACCAAGGAGATGGTCACATCCATGGGTATCTACGCGATGCTCACGCTTGTGATCTACCAGGTAGCGTTGTCCCAGTCAGGGGCGGCGTTCGACCCGCGCCGGATCGCTGCCGGGCTGCTTTGGCTCGCGTTCGTGTTCACGAGCATGCTTGGCCTGAACCGCTCGTTCGTGCACGAGAAGGATCAGGGATGCCTTGAGGCGCTTTTGCTCTCTCCGGTCGATCGTCCCGTGATCTTTCTGGCAAAAGCAATCGGCAACCTGCTCTTCTTGGTGATAGTCGAGATCATCATGATTCCGTTTTTCTCGTTTCTGTTCTTGCAACAGGGAAGCTACCAAGGTGAGTTCTGGATGATCCCGCTGTCCTTGCTGGGGGGTTCCATCGGTATTGCGGGGGTCGGCACGATGCTCGCTACGATGTCGGTCAACACCAAGGGCAAGGATTTCGTATTGGCGGTGCTGTTCATCCCGCTGATGTATCCGCTCTTGCTCGCATGTGTGTCGGCGACAACCGCCGGCGTTCTTGGGGGCGATGGCCATATCCAGCAGTTCTGGACCGGCATGGCGGCTATCGGGGCGTACGATGCGATAATGATCGCTGCGGCGTGGGCCCTTTATGAGTTCATCCTCGGTGCCTAGGCGCCGAGGATATGAGTCAAGACCGATTCGCCCAAGGAGGTTCGACCCAAAGTGGCAGATAAGAAGGTCCTGGGCCTGAGCAAAGATTCGTGGATATACACGTTTCTGGGTCTCGGGTTCGTTCTTACTACGCTAGATTTCCTCATGGCGTTCTTGGTGTCGCCGCTCGTGCTGGGTGCCAAGGTGTCAGGCGTGCGCGTAATCGGTGGCGCGATCGTTCAGAACCAACTGCTGTTCTCCCAGAAGATCTTCTATTTCCACGTTCCTGTGGCTCTGGGCAGCTTCCTCGTATTTTTCTTCACCGCATTTTACGGCGTGCGCTTCCTTATGACTAAGGACAAGATCTACGACACCAAGGCCAAGATCGCCACGGAGGTCACGTTGTTGTTCGTGGTCTTGACGCTCATCACCGGGGACTTGTGGACCCGTTTCGAGTGGGGTCAGTGGTGGGTCTGGGAGCCGCGGCTGACGACCTATTTCATCATGACGCTGCTCGTCATCGCATACTTCGTGCTCCGCAACTCGATCGAAGATGAGGAGCGCCGCGCCACCTACGCGTCGGTATTCGGCATTGTGGCTTTTCTGGACGCCCCGATCTCATTCGCTATCACGCGCATGATACCGAGTTCGGTTCATCCGGTCGTGCTGCGTTCCGGCGGCGGCTTGCTGCCCACGCAGTTGATTCCGTTTCTGTTGGGACTGTTCGGGATGCTCATGATCGCCTGGGTTATCTACCAGGTGCGCCTGAAGGAAGAGATGCTCAGGGAGAGGGTTGAGGCCGTAAAGGCGGCTCTTGAGGATGACTCGCCCACGGATGCACCCACGTTCACATCGTTCGCCAAACCAGAGACCCCCGGCCAGTCGTGATACCACGACGTCCGCAGCGAAAGGACGCATAATCATGGATCCCGAACTTGCAGAGATCTACCGCACGGTATTTGACGCCGCCCCGTACGTTATCGCTGCATATGGACTGCTCTGGGTCGGCCTTGGGGGCTATGTGTTCTTCGTGCTCCGTCGCCTTTCCGGCGTCGAGCGTGAGATAGCGGTTCTCGAGGAGTCGATGGCGCG
>JAURYZ010000289.1 GCA_030653635.1 Coriobacteriia bacterium
GGTCGAAGATGGTGTCCTGGATTTGCTCTTGAACGAAGTTCTCAAGCACCTTGTCGGTGATGTAGCCTTCCTCGATCAGTATCTGACCGAGGCGACGGCCGCCTTCCGCTTCTTTCGCGCGCATCTCCAGAGTCTTGGAAAGTGCACTAGGGGTGATGCGGTTGGCGTGAACCAAACGCTCCCCGAGGGGCTCGCCATGCCAATTAGACTGTGCAAAAAAGACCTCGCCATCGCGAAACCAAACACTGCCGTCGGTCCCATCGGCACGCTTGATGCGCAACACGCCGGTCTTCTTGCTGAACGTCACCAGCTGGAAGACGTCCGGCAAGCTGAAGTCTCTGAGGTTGCCGCGAAGAGCCATCGGCTACCGTCGCACCCTTCGGTCGTAAGGCCGCAGCGGCTAGCCGAGAATCTCAGCGATGCTGCCTGCAGTGGCCTTCATGTCGTATAGGACGAGCCCAAGCTTGGCCTCTTTGTGTGCAAGTGTAGTGAGAACGGCGCGATCGCCTGCGGCGATGAGTACGACATACCCGTCGTCCCCTTCGATGAACACCTGAGTCAAGTGCCCTCGTCCGAGCTCCGCCGCCGCTCGTTCACCCAGGCCCAAGATTGCGGCCGACATAGCACCCACACGATCTTCCTGCATGCCTTGCGGGAGCGCGGATGCCATGGTGAAACCATCCATGCTAACCAGTGCAGCGGCCTGAATATCGGGCGAGTCGACCATCAACTCGTCTAAGGCAGCGGCTAGCCGATCCTCGCGCGTGGCCTGACGCGCGACCGCCTGCGGACGCGGCGTCAGGGTCCCGGGATCTGTCGGCGTCACGGCCGGGGCCGCAACGGACGCGGCGGGCGGGGCAACTACCGCAGCGGGAATCGACTGCACCTGCGGAACAGCCGCCACCACAACAGGGGCAGCAATCAGTTCCTCGTCATCATCCAGCAAGTCATCATCGACATCGCTGATGAAGTAGTCGCCGATACCGTTGTCAGCCATTCTGCGCGACACCTCCCAAGCCTCACTGGTGAAGTGAGTACGAACATGCGAAAACAAGCCCGCGCAGTGGCGAGCGCCCTCAGTTTCTCACGAAGGAACATGCCGCACAACCGCTACCTGCGGGTTCATCGCCCGATAGGCCCGGCGGGGCCGCTGCAACACTGTAGCGCTTATACAACTACACGCAAGATTTCCTCTATGGAGGTCTGGCCGAGCAGAATCTTCGCGAATCCATCGTCCTTGAGCGTCTTCATGCCCTCGGCAATGGCCTGTCGGCTCAACTCATCGGAAGTAGCATTCTCTACGGTCATACGCTCAAGAGCCTCGGACATCGTGAGAACCTCATGAACGCCCATGCGCCCCTTGTATCCAATGTTGTTGCACTTCTTACATCCCTTGGCGCGAAACAATCGTGGAGGCCGACCGGGTTCAAAGGGGAAACCTATCCGCTGGAGTGCCGCTTCTTCGGGGGTGTATTCCTCTTTGCACTCCTTGCACAGGCGCCGCGCGAGTCTTTGGGCCAGCACACATGTAATAGCAGAAGCCGTCAGGAACGGCTCAATACCCATCTCAGTTAGCCGCGTGACGGCGGATGGTGCGTCGTTGGTATGCAGCGTCGACAAGACGAGGTGCCCGGTGAGAGCCGCCTCAATCGCGATCGTGCCGGTTTCCTTGTCTCTGATCTCACCGATCATGACCGTGTCGGGATCCTGGCGCAGAATGGAGCGAAGCGCCGCAGCGAACGTCAGTCCCGCCTTCTCATTGACCTGTACCTGCGAGAGTCCGGCAAGCCGATACTCGACAGGATCTTCGACGGTGATCAGGTTGGTGGTTATGTCGTTCGTGCGGTTGATCGCCGCATACAGAGTCGTGGACTTACCCGAACCGGTCGGACCGGTGACGAGTATTGCCCCGTAGGGCAGCGCCAATGCCTGCAGCAGACGCTCAAGCGGCTGCTGCAGGAAACCGAGGTCCTCAAGCGACATCATAATCGAATCGCGCCGAAGCAACCGAAGGACGGCCAGTTCGCCAAAGACAAGGGGCAAAACGGCCACGCGGAAGTCTATAGCTTTGCCGTCGAGCACGACTCCGAAGCGTCCGTCCTGGGGGACCCGCTTCTCCGAGATATCCATTCCGGAGTTGATTTTCAGGCGGCTGATCAGTTGGCGATGCATCTTTTTGGGGCTCTTGAAGACCTCCTGACACACGCCGTCAATCCTGAACCTGACCCGCATCTCATTCTCGAGCGGCTCGATGTAGACGTCACCAGCACCCTGTCTAATGGCCTCGGTGATGATCACATTCATGAGCTTGGCCACTGGAGCTGTCTCGTCGCCAACATCACTGTCATCGTCATCCGTGCTGACGCTGACCGACTCCTCGAGATTGCCGACCATGTCGTCGACATTTTGCTGATTTGCCGAGAAACGCTCGATAGCCGAGAGCAGCTCGCTCTCTGCGGCCACAACGGGTCTGATTTCGTAGCCGGTCACGATCCGCAGGTCATCGATTGCAAAGATGTTGGCGGGATCGGACATTGCAACGACGAGCTCACCGTCCTGCACCTTTATTGGCAGGTTCGTGTAACGCTTCGCCAGGTCGGATGACAGGCTCGTGGCTGCGTTGGGATCGATGTCGAAAGTCCCGATGTCCACGTAGGCCAGACCCATGGCTCGGGCGACTTCCTGCGCAATCTTGACATCGTCGGCGTAGCCCAAGCTGGAGAGAACAGCGGGCAGTGACAGTCCGCTATCTTGAGCTAGAGCCTCTTCGAGTTGCACGGGAGTGATGAGACCGGACTGGACGAGCACCTTGCCAAGTCGTTTGCCGCTGGCCGCGATCACTTCCCACCGCCTTCGGGCCGACCCATGCGCAGTCTGGCCAGTGCCGCCTCGCGCATGATTTCTCGTGGTGCTCGAACCTGGGCCGACTCGCTCCAGATGTCGATCGAGATAGCTCCCTGGTGCACGAGCATACCAAGCCCATCCACGGCGGTCGCCCCTGCTGCTCGCGCCAACTCCACGAATGGCGTGGTGTTCGGGCCGTAGATCATGTCGCACGCGACCTGTGCCGCCGAAAACCATTCCCTGGGCACCGGTGACGGATCGCCGTCCTTCATGCCCAATGACGTGGCGTTGATTATCAAGTCCGCTGTGGTGACGGCCTTTTCGCCTGCCGATAGTGCGACAGGCGACAGCTCCGTCGACCGGGCGTGGGCGATGACACGCTCGACCAGTTCCTCGGCCTTGTCCAAAGACCGATTCACGATGCTGACCTTGGATGCCTTGCCAAGAATAAGCGCCACGAGCGCTGCACCGGCAGCTCCGCCCGCACCCACGATCGCCACCGAACGACCCTCTGGGACGAAACCTGTTTCTGCCGCAAGGGACTCGATCAGCCCGCGACCGTCAGTGTTATAGCCGATGAAACGACCGTCGACGCAGTGGACGGTATTCACGGCCCCGGCCAGCTGCGCCAGCATTGCCACTTCGTCGCACATGCTCAACATCGCCTGCTTGAAAGGCATCGTGACATTGAATCCGACAAATGGCAGCACGCGCGCCGCACCGAGGAATCTCATGAGATCCGTCTCGTCGGCAAGACGTAGCGGTATGTAGACCCAGTCAAGCTCCAAGGTCTCGTACGCAGCGTTGTGCATTGCCGGCGACAACGTGTGATCCAGCGGATTGCCGATGACGCCGGCCAATCGCGTCCGTCCGTTGATGCGTAAGGTCAATGGGGCTCCGGTTCAACGATATCGGGCTTGCACTGAGTCTAGGGTAGGGGAACTCGCCCCGCCAGCACAACACGCTCAAGGCGCCTGAGCAGAAGTGTGTGTGGCAGGTCAGATTCGGACAGCGGCGTCACAAGGACGGTACGCATGCCCAGCAGTCGACCGCCCAGCACGTCAGTGAACAGCTGATCGCCGACCATTACCGCCTTTGATCTCACGGAACCCACCCGTGAAAGCGCGATCAGATACGCGAAGGGCAGCGGTTTGACCGCTTTGGCGACTAGTTCGAATCCTAGCTCATCGGCGACGCGCTTGACCCTGTCATGCCAGTTGTTCGAAACAAGGCAAACCTTAAACCCACGTGCGGCAAGATCGCCCGCCCAATCACGCAGCTCAACCGGCACAACGTTCGTGTCGCGCGGCAGCAGCGTGTTATCGAGATCTATGAGCAACGTGTCGATGCCGGCGGCCACAAGGCCATCCAGATCGATCGCGTGCACATCCACCAAGTAATCGTCGGGAGCAAACAGACTCATGACACTCCTTCTAGTGGTCCGGCTTGCCGTCGCCGTCATGGTCGTGCTCTTCGGCAGGCAACTGGTCTCCGATTTGAGCGTCGAGACGCTCGATCACCAGCAGTACCTCGGCGGCCTGATCCGTCATTCCCGCCTTCATGTATACCGCACGCAGTATGCCGTATGAATCGTGCTGCTCAATGGCATCCATCCAACGGATCGAGCCGCTGGTGGCGATGTCCGCCTGCTTGACCGCTTCACCCAAGTCGTTACCGTACAACAGCAGCATCTGCGCATAGCTTGTCCGCAGCAGTCCGGAATCCGGGACATTGGCCACCCCTTTGGCCGAAAGCTCAAGCGCGGCATCGACATGCTCCTCGCGCGCAAGGATCCATGGTCCGATGTAGTAGGGCTGCTCGAACTGGGGATCGAGCAGAGTTATCACATTGAAGGTTGTGAGCATATATGTCTGCTTGTGGAGGGGCACTCCGGAATAGTACTCGTGCAGTATGGGATCGATTCTGTTCCACAGGACCTGGGCGACAAACACCCTCACGCCAGTGAGATAGGCGAAGCTCGCACGCCCAAGCACCACCTGCGTACCGCTCACCTGCGAAGCAGGCATCGACGCGTCGGCTACCGACTGCCCAACGAGTACGACGGCCAACAGCAACACGAGCAGCAAAGCGAGCTGGATCCTGCCAAGGAAGTGAGTCATGACGCTCACAGATCCCTTCGGGCAAACACTGCCGAGGATATCAGCAGCAGGATTCCGCTCCACGCGGCGAACACCAAAACCGCCAGACCGAGGTATCCGGCCGAAACCCCGGAACCGTGCGCCACAGGCGTGATGATGTTGAATGTATCCAACGACGGGTACAGTTTCCAGCCAAGCGTGTCGGGCGCAAACAAGCCCGCGCGGGCATGGGTCACGAACAGGAATGCCACCGAAGCGACGCTCACGACGACCGCTCCTGCGACGGATGCCACCGCCATACAAAAGGCCGCAAGGACTCCGGCCTCAAGCCAAATGGCGAATACTCCTTGGAGCAATGTGAACATCCAAGCGCCGTAGGTGACAAAACCCACCCCGATAGCCACCACAGCGAATAACAATCCTACAATCCCAACAGTCATGACGATTCCAACCCAGGTCCCTACCAGGTACTCCCAACGAGGTACCCCGCGAGCAAGAACGTTGTAGATCGTGCGCCGTTCGATCTCGCCCGGAACCCTGTTGGCAGCAAGCGCCAAGGTGACGGCGACAAGCGCGGCGTAGACAAGCGCGAGAGCCACCTCACGATACACGGCCTGGGCCACACCGGCCCCATAGCTCGGAAGGGCCGGAATCGCGACGGCCAGGACTGCCGAGAACAGCAAGACGACCCACACGACCTTCCTGCGTATCGCATCCAGGAAAACCGCAGAAGCAATCGCAGCTATACGCGAGATCATCGGGACACCTGCCCTTCCGCGCGGGTCGATACAAGGTGGGAGAAGTAGTCCTCCAAGGACTCACGTTTGGGTTGGATGGACACGAGTTCCCATTCCTGGTCATCATCCAACACATCGACGACACGACGAGAATCATGCGCTGGGATCGAGAACACCCATGTCCCACTCCCGACAACCACGTCGCCCACGATCGATGCGATCTTCTCGGGCAGTTGATCTGCCGAGGAACGCGCTGTCACGGAGTTCTGTCCGGTGATATTGAGTAGTGTATCGATCGCCCCCCGCTGGGCGACGCGACCGCTATCGAGGATCGTGACCTCGTCGCACACGGCCTCGACCTCCGAGAGCTGGTGCGAGGACAAGAGCACCGTGATTCCCAGTTCGCGCTGCGCCAAGATGAGATTCCGAATGTCTCGCTGGCCGACAGGATCCAGACCGGACGCCGGCTCGTCGAGGATGAGCAGTTCGGGGGAGGAGACAAGCGCCTGAGCGATTCCGAGACGCTGCATGAGTCCCCGAGAGAAGCTGGATACAAGGTCCGCTCCCCTGCCCTCTAGACCGACCTGCGACAACAAAACGGAGGTGCGCTCGCGAATGGCCGCAGTGTCCATTCCGGCGAGGCGACCGTAGAACATCATCACCTGGCTGGCGGTGAGCAGTGGTGGAAAATACGGCTGTTCCGGCAGAAAGCCCAGACGTCGGCTCATCGCAGGACCCGCTGGCTGGCCGAGAATCTCGAACGTTCCCTCGGTAGGCGCTACAAGTCCCAGCAACATCTTGAGCGTGGTCGTCTTGCCTGCGCCGTTAGGGCCCAGTAGCCCGTGGACGGTCCCTTGATCCACCAGAAGTGACACGTCCGATACCGCCAGATGACCGCCGCGATAAAGCTTGCGGGCACCTTCGATGCGTATGGCGGGTCCGATCTTGGGAATCCCTGACGATGGGTCAGCGGGTTGTGCCTTCACTTACCAAACACCTCTTTCGACTTCGCCTTGGCCACGAAAAACTCGTCCTGCGTCTTGCAAAACGTGTGCGAGCCGTCCTTGCTCGTGAGAACGTAGTACAGGTAGTCCGTCTGCGCCGGGCGGGCCGCAGCCATGAGCGACGCTGAGCCCGGGTTCGAGATCGCCCCAGGCGGCAAGCCCTCGTATCGATAGGTGTTGTAGGGGCTGTCGAGAGCAAGATCGCTGTTCCTCAGACGAAAGCGATTCCCGGGAAGCACATACTCGATAGTGGCATCGATCTCAAGAAGCATACCCATGCCCAAGCGATTGTAGATTACCGACGAGACAAGTTCGCGCTCAGTGTCTATCTTGACCTCGCGCTCAATCATCGATGCCAGTACAACGACCTCATGCACACTAATCCCGCGAGACTCGGGAAACGTCATATCCACCCGCTGAAACTCAACGTCGAACTGATCGAGCATGGCTTCGATGGCCTCTGTCGCTGTCGTCCCAGCCTTGAAACGATAGGTCTTGGGAAACAGGTACCCCTCGAGTGAGCCCGAATATGCTTGGGCGAGATACGGGTGATCCGGAGTGAACTGCGCGGCTTTCGTCTTGGCAAGAGTTAGAAATTCCTGCGATGGGATGTTCGCCTGCTCTTCTAGGCGCATTGCGATCTGCTCGACAACAAAGCCTTCCGGGATGGTGACGACGAAGTATTCGGAATTGGAGCCTTCACTCAGAACGGCAATGACATCCGAGTATGAACTGCCCGTCCTCAGTTCATAGACGCCCGCTTTGAGCGAGGAATCTGCACCAGACAGCCGGGCCTTTAGCCGAAACATGTTGGCGTTGGCGATCACCCCGGCCTTTGCCAGTCGCTCGCCGATCTGCGCAGTTGATGAACCTTCGGGTATCTCGATCTGCACCGACTGCCCACCATCCACACCCGACTGCTGCCCAAGCAACAAGGCCCAAAACCCGACGCCGGCGCATAGAAGGAAAGCGATTAGAACAGCTACGATGAATAGAAGAAGAC
>JAURYZ010000293.1 GCA_030653635.1 Coriobacteriia bacterium
GCTGTCGCATCATCCATGCCCGCGAAATCCAGGTCGGTCGAGAATCGGCCGGCATTCCCCGCCCGAAACTTCCGAATCGCGGTGCCGCCCTTGAGCGACACGCCAAGATCGAAGATCCCCTCTTTGGCCAAGTGGAAGATCAGATGATCCTGGGCGATGTCGATGATGGCGGGTCCACGTCCGCCGCGCCTGCCTTGGTAGTGCCGGACGAGATAGCCCTCGGTGATCACTCGACTCGCACCTCCAGACCTGTCGAGTCAACGACGTCGAAGCGTCCGTCATAGCGCCCAGAGACACCGCGTCTGCCCAAGTAGAACGGCCCCGTCCCTGAAGGAGCTAGCTTCATGAGGTGCACCGCAACGTCTGACTCTGCTCCCCTGTCGAGGAGGTAGGCCGTGCGAGCCCACGCGGCACGGGGATGACCGCTCAGTTCCTCGGCGATCGCCTCGGCCGTGATCACCTTGGCCGCTTGCACGATCCACTCCCCGACGTTCGGCCAATCCCGGTATCCACCCGGCTTGGCGGCCATGAACGCGAGAAGGGTCGTGACCGACCAGACCGGCAGTCCGTCCTTAGCGACGAACTCGGCACGCGGAGTCCAGTGAACGAACCTGAGATCGCGCAGCGCCTTCGGCGTCAGCACGCCCGCTGGCGCTCCGATCACCTCTCGGTCGGGGCGCCTGCTGGCGAGCCCCAGGAGATACGCTGCCGACTCAGCGGCCACACCTAAGGGTGAGCCGCCGCCTCGCGCGAGGGTGGCCCTGAGCTCGATGAACGGATCGCCCGAGCCAAACGCCCCCGCCCGTGCCGCCGGCGCGAACTCCCAAACGCCGCGGGTCCTTAGATCGAGGAGCCACCCGGCTTCCCGCAGACGGCGGACGACGACCTCGACCGGCCAGTCCACGCCCACCAAGGTCGCAAATGACTCCAACTCGACCTTCGTGACCACTCGCGGCTGCTCCAGCTCAAGCTGTTGCAGGAGCGGGGCCAATGATTTCGTTACGTCTCGAACTGTCATATCGAACACCTATCGTGTCGCCAAATAGCACGTTAAGCGTACGACATGACAATTCCACTGTCAAAGTCATACCACAACATGTCATGAGGTGGCATTTTGGACGTCAATTCCGACAGACTGCGGACTGACAGCGCTGGATCGTGGTGACTGCTTCCGTTGACGGTACGAAACTCGCGGGGGCGCAGCCCGGGCGTTTCGCGTTTCCTCAGCTCACGGGCTTGCGGCATCACTCGCACTCCCACGAAATAGACCCGATTTCAAACCGCGTTGCTACACGCGTTGCTACATTCGAGGTCTCGAGGCACTTCGATTGGCGTCGAAATATAGCCTCTGACCTGCGGTTTCTTTGGTGGGCGATGAGGGATTCGAACCCCCGACCTCTTCCGTGTAAAGGTACGTCAGCGCGTCCGTAGGTGACCGTCATTGTCGGATTCGAGCAGGTGAGAGGGTTGCGGCGACATCAGTGGACGGTGGCGAACCCCCGCGAAATGAAACGCCGTTGCTACACGCGTTGCTACACGGAGGGACAGCGCCATACGCCGGCGGCGTCAGAATCGAGCGAACTCCAGAAGGGGTCGATAGTCATACTGGTTGTCTGCCGTTCGGAGTGCTTGTAGGTAGCTGCGGCGCGCTTCGACAGTACTGCTCAGGTTCTCCGACCCCCACGTGAAGACGGGCTCGCCGAGAACGCTTACGACCAGATCAGCCGCCAGCCTTGAATGGCGGCCGTTGCCGTTCGCGAAAGGGTGGATCACGACGAGCCGGTGGTGGAACCGCACAGCCAGCTCGTCGGCCGACCACGGTAGGTTCTCGGTGTCTGCGGTCTGCGCCAACACGTCAGCTAGCAGCTCCCGAACCTGCGTCGAGATGTAGGGCCAGTGCGTACCCATGTTCGTGTCGTGCTGACGGTAGGTGCCGGCCCACTTCCAGACGTCGCGAAACATGCGCCGATGCAGCGTCTTCATGGACTCTGCGGTCATGAGCGAGGCAGGTGATCCCATGCGCGCGCTGGTCGAGGCCCACGTGAGCGCCGTGGCGATATTCGCTTGCTCTGCGGCGTTCAGATCACCCTGCGTTGCCACCCATGTTGGGATGAGGCCCTTCGCATCATCGGGATCAAGTGGAGTCGCGCCCTCGGGCTCGTCGAACAAATCGAATGCCGTCATTTCTTCGCATCCAGTCGAGACCACAGCCGTCCCGAGTCGATGATGGCTTGGAGTTCGGACTCCGATGTCGAGGGCGGCGCGTCAATTTCCTGCGCTTCAAGGGCCATCGTCTGGCGAACGCGCTTCATCTGCTGGTCGAGAACGGTCTGGGCCTGCCTTTGGACGATCTGCTCAAGGCTACTTCTTGGGATGAAGGCGTACACCAGTGTGCAATCCATCGCGTCGGCCGCGCGCTGGAGAGACGACAGGCGAATCCCGCCGCTCATCTCTTTGTCCTCATATGATCGAATGGCCGCGCCGCTGATTCCCATGCGAGCCGCCAGATCCGCCGCAGTCATGCCCAAAGCGTCCCTCACCGCGCGGATCCAGCCCGAGCGAGGAGGTGCGTACTTCTCGACTGGCTTTAGCGCCACCAGGCGGCGGTCGAGTACTTGGCGCGCTTGTCTGGTTCCTGCCCGAGTAGCCATTAGAAGCTGCTTTCTCTATTTTGTTGACTCATTTCGCAAGTATGTTCTCTATTTCCATCAAGTCAATAGCAGATATCTTTGCTATTGAAGGGGGGGCCGATTGCGCAATGGAGGAGGGCCTGATGGCTCTTCGGTTTCTCCAGGCGCGCGCGGATGGAGGCGGGGCAGGTTCACAAGCTCGCGCGCTTTCACAGGAGGGCTCGCACGTAGGGTTCCATGACTGACGCGACGCGATCTCTGCGCGCGAACTCCATGATCTCGGCCGGTGAGGCGGCTCGCGATCTGACGACTTCCTGGAGCGCTTCGATTGCGCGCGCATCGCCGCGGCCGCAGCGCGTGGCGTCGTCGACGAGAAGTCCGTTGAGCGCAAGGTGCTCGTCGGTGTGGCGGTCGCGCTTGTGGCGGCGCTCTTCATGGGCACAGCGTTCGCCGGGGCGTTCGCCGCCTCCGTGCCTTCCTTCCTCTTCGGGCACCAGAAGGACCCAGCCGCAATCGCGGCGCAGATCAAAACTTACGCCGATCTTGAGGACCGATTGCAGAACGACGCAATCGACGACGCCACTGCCGGAGCGCCGGCGGGCAAGACCGTGGACGCTAATCTCGACCTGCCGACCTGGCGCTACCTCTTGGCGCTGTCGGCCATCCAGTGCGACCAGGACTTCACGAAAGCCGACCCTCAGGCTGTCTACGACCTCGTACGCTCCTCGATCGCCTACACGTACACAGCCGAGGGCACGAGCACGCTGCTCGCCACGAGCACGTACCCGCCGATCGCCGACCTGGCGCCGAGGCTCGCGCCGGCTGGCGCGGCGTTCACGGGTGCAGAGGCCGCACAGGCCGCCGAGCGCTACCTCGCCATCCTGGGAACGTTCGACGAGACCGGACAGGTGCTGGATGCATCCGGGCTCAACGGCGCCGGCGGCCCCGGCGAGACCGCACTCACCCCTGAGGTGCTGGGCAGGCTCGACAAGTCCGGCGTCGCGGTCAACTTCCCACCGGTGCGGCTCGCGCTGTCCGTCCTCGGCTGCCCGTACGTGTGGGGCGCGACCGGCCCCCGGACGTTCGACTGCTCCGGGCTCGTGGACTGGACTATGTGGCGCTACGCCAACTTCTCAGGCCGAGGCACGACGTCCGGGATGTGGAACAGCCTTGGCACGGGCGTGAGCCTGTCGCAGATCCAGCCCGGCGACATGATCTTCTGGGATGCGGGGCACATCCACCACGTCGGCATGTACATCGGCGGCGGCAAGTACGTCCATGCGCCGCGTACCGGCGACGTGGTGAAGATCTCGGAGCTGTCGGCGCGAAGCGCGACAATCGCGTCAATCAGGCGGCCGGCTTGGGATGCGTCAAGGTTCGCATCCACACATCCGTAGGACGCGGAATTGCGCTCCGGTGCACGACACGCATAACCAGCAACGATGACGATGCCAGCGGCGCGGAGACAACGCTGACATGTGATTGTTGCGGCTGCGAAGTCGATGAAGATGACATGCGAGAGGGGCGGTGCCAAGAGTGCTACAACCCGGAGTATTCGGGCCCCAAGTACTGCTGTGGGGTGATCTCCGAGGATGGGGAACACGCCTGCGCGAGTTGCGGCGAGTCGCTTTAGTCGGGTAGCCCGTTCGTGCAGCTCAGAGGCGGTGTGGCTACCTGTCGTTACGACTGGTTCCGGCTAGATGTGTTAGACAGAGTGTTAGACGCGCCTAGCCTATCGCGTACGGGCCGAACTCGTCATGCCCCTTGCCTACGAGACGGTTCGCCAGGTCGCGCCCCTCACTGATAGCTTCAGGAACGCACGAACCGGTGGCCGCCGTCACGATGCGCATAAAGGCGTCTGCATGGCCAGTCGCCAAGAAGGCCCATTGTTCGTGCAGGAGCAGTGATGTGGCCACTCGCGCTGCCTGTAGCGGGTGTCGTGAGGCCACGTCGGCGAGTGCATCGAGCACTGGCCCGTCCAGTTCGACGCGCCCGATCAACTCAGTCACGCGCGCAAGCTGGCCGACCCACCAGTTCTCTTCAAAATCGCCCGCGACCACCCAGTGGCTGAAGCCGTCTAGCTCCGGGTGGAAGTTGGAGACATCACCGGCGCTCGCAGCAGCATTGGCGAGGTAGATCCGCCACTCCCACAGCCGCATGGCACGGTCGATGTAGCCGGAATCAGGCGGCTCTTGTGGGTCCTTGCGCTTGGCAAGTCCGAGATAGACGCGAGCGGTCGCCGCGCTCCATAAGATCCGATTGCTCTCGTCGTAGACGAGGCCCATTAGGTCATCGTCGAGCTCTATGTCGCCATGGAGGTACATGGCTACGGCATGCCTAGCAAGGGCCTCCTGGGGCGCTCGGCGCTCCCAAGTCACAGCCGGTGGCTCGGAGAGTCTGCTCGCCCGGTACAGGTACTCATCGCGAAACAGAGGGATCAAGGGCTCGCGAATCGTCCCCCAGAGCAGATACGAATCGAAGATGACCTCACGTTGCGCTTGGTCGGACTCGACGAAGAGGACTGCCTGGTGCTGCTCGAACCATTTCGGGTCGATCAGTGCAAGCAGATCGAGACGTGCTCCGATCGCAGCCCGAACTGAGAGCGACGGCTCACGTGAGACATCAAGGCACCGGTCGAGCATGCCGGCGAGTTCGCGCCGCCCTGAAATGCCGCGTCGGTCGCTCAGTGGCAGATCAAATCCTCCGGACACCCGCGCCATTTCAATGAGAAGCGCGACGAGCGCGTGCGCGGCCTTTCCTCGAACAGTGTTCAGCGACAGTGTGAACGGATCCATGTTCGAGCCGCCGTACTGCGTCTCGTGCTCCAAGGTGGGATTGGAGTCCTCGAATACGGGTGCCAAGATCGGCCATACCTCGTCGAGGGACTCATCTGGAATGCGGTTCGGGCCCGACGACAGACCGGACTCGAGCAGGTTGGCGGAGGCCCCTAGCGTCTCGTCGCC
>JAURYZ010000006.1 GCA_030653635.1 Coriobacteriia bacterium
TTCTTCGATGCGCTCGAAGTGCTTGCGCCGGGAATCACCGCCGAGACTACGCTCATGTACGGGGTCGAAGTGAAGTTCTACAGCTCTCCCGTCGCGGTCGATGCAGACCTCATGACTGTGATCAGCGGTCTGTACGCGATCGGGGATGGCGCCGGAGTTACGCGCGGTCTCATACAGTCGAGCGCAAGTGGGATCGTGGTCGCGAGGGCCCTGGCACGTACATTGGCCTGATCTGCAAGGCCCAAAGTCGCCCACGGCTCCTATGCCGTGGGGTAGTCCAAGAGCCGCAGCACGGCGTCGGCGATGGCCGCATCGGACTCATCGGCGAGCACGGCCGAGGTGACCACATAGCCCACAAGCATGGAGAGCAGCGCCCGAACGCGCGAGACCGTCTGCTCCTCGGTGAAATCGAGTCCGAAAACCGCATCGAGCTCATGGATCTTCGCCGACAAGGCCTGCTGCACTGGGAGGGCTATCGACTCGCGGTAGGCCACGAGGAACTGCGGGTGGTGAGCTGACGCCGCCAGAACCGTGCGCAGTATCCGGCTATAGGACGCGATAGCGTGCCTGCGGGCTTTGAACACTGAGATTAGCATCTCGCGTAGGTTCGCGGGGTCCAGTGGCTCTACGAGGGCGAAGTTCTGCACGCGCAACTGCCCGGCCGCTGCCGTGATCATCGTCAGGAAGATCTCTTCCTTGCTGGAGAAATGGCGATAGAGCGCAGGTTCGCTGACTCCCACCGCTGCGGCAATCTCTCGCATCGAGCCATTTTCGTACCCACACTCGCCGAAGACCTTGACAGCCGCGTCGAGGATCTCGCCTCTACGCCCCGGCACAAGGGAGCTAAGGACGGCTTCAGGCATCAGGGGATCCAGACACAGGCGGGTTCGGCACCGCGACTGCCTCAGGCGCTGTCGCCGCCAGAGTTTCGCCGGCCGCACGCTGCTGGGTGACCAAGTGCACGAACACGTCTTCGATGGTCGGATCGACGACCTCGATGCCCCGGACGGTGACGCCGGCTGCGGCCAGAAGCTCGACGACGCTTGCAGGCGACGAGGCCCCCACATTCACGTGCAGCACCGCCCCGCTCATGTAGGCTTCGCGGATCTCCGACACGCGCTCTAAGGCCAGAAGTGCCGCTTCGGCATCATCGACGTCCACCTCGAGCACAGTCTCGGTCATGAGCGCTCGGATCTCGCCTGGGGTGCCGCAGGCGGCCAGTCGACCGTTGTAGATGAACGCCAACCGGCTGCAGTGTGCCGCCTCGTCCATGTAGTGAGTGGTGACGAACAGCGTGACCCCACTGTCCGCCAGCTCGTAGAGCAGTTCCCAGAAATGGCGACGCGCGGTGGGATCGACCCCGGATGTGGGCTCGTCCAAAAATATGAGCTCAGGCTCGTGGATGGTCGCGCATCCCAAGGCGAGGCGCTGCTTCCAGCCAACCGAGAGGTTGGCTGTTAGCTCCCCTTCACGACCCACGAGGTCTGCCATGCGCAGGATGTACTCGCGCCGCGCCGCGAACTTCTCATCGGTCAGATCGTAGACTCCGGCATAGAAGCGCAGGTTCTCATCGACGGTGAGGTCCTCGAACAAAGAGAACTTCTGCGACATGTAGCCGATGCGGCGGCGCACGGCCTCAGGGTCCTTGATTGCGTCATGCCCGAGCACAGTGGCCTGCCCGGATGTCGGCGCGATGACTCCGCAAAGCATCCGGATCGTGGTCGTCTTGCCAGAACCGTTCGGGCCCAGGAACCCAAAGATCTCTCCTCGGCGGACATCGAGGTCTACGGCATCGACGGCCGTGAAGCTTCCGAACCGCTTGGTGAGCGCTTTTAGTTGTATGGCCGATTCCATCAGCTACCGCCTAATCCGAGAGTCGCTTTTGGAAGCGCGAGAGCGCTAGGCCCAAGATCAGCGCCGAGAACACGGCCATGGCTGCGAACTGGGGCCACAGCGCTTCGAGTCCAGCGCCCTTCATGAAGCTCGTCCGCAGGATGACGAGCGCGTATCGCAACGGGATGAAGTAGGTCACCGGCACGATCTCAGGAGGCATCGACTCGAGCGGGAAGATGAAGCCGGAGAGCACCATGGTCGGGATCAGAATGAACATCGTGGCCTGCTGGGCCTGCTGGCGGGTGCGCGAGATCATCGAGATGAACATGCTTTGGCCGATGACCGTGAACAAGAAGAGCAGTAGCCCGAGCCCGATGACCAGCAGGGTTCCGTGGAACGGCACCCGGAACCAAAAGATGCCCACGACCATGACGACGCTCACCTGGATTATGGCAAGCAGTATGTAAGGAGCTATCTTGCCGAGGAGATACTCACCCCGCGTTATCGGCGTGACGAACATCTGCTCAAGCGTCCCGCGTTCGCGTTCGCGCACGATTGCCTGGCTCATGACCACGCCCATCGAGATGAGCAGGATGGTGGCCACAAGGCCTGGAATCATCGCATTGACCGAGCGCAGCGTGGGATTGAACAGTACGCGCACGCGAGCGTCGATGCCGGGCGCGTCGGGCACAAGCCCGGTGGCCTCGATGCGTTTCTGGTTGAAATCGGCGAACACCTGGGCCGCGTAGCCAGAGGCGACCGAGGCGGTCTTGCTGTCAGCGCCATCGACGATGATCTCGACGGGAACCTGCTCGCCGCGGGCCAAGTCGGCCTCAAGGCCGGGCGGAATCAGGAGTGCGACCTGGACGCGGTTCTTGTCCATGAGCGTCTGAACGTCGCTTTCGGTGGCCGGACGCTCGAGGATTGTGAAGTAGCCCGTGTTCACGAACGAGTCGGCCAGTGCGCGCGAGGTCATCGTCATGTCTTGGTCGACGATCGCGGTCGGGATGTTGGTCACGTCGCTGCCGACCACATAGCCGAACATGATCAGTTGCATGATCGGCCCAATGAAGATCAGCGGCAACAGAAGCCTGTCCCTGCGTAGCTGCAGGAACTCCTTCCAGATCAACAACCGGATGTGTTTGATCGACATCTAGTCAGGCCTCCTGGAGTACAGCACCGAGGCCAAGGTGAGTGAGACGACCGCATAAAGAGCGAGCGCGCCTATCTCAGGCCACAGGATTGAGAAACTGCCGCCCTTGAGAAATACGGTGCGCGTGATCGTGACCATGTAGCGGCCAGGAAATGCGTAGGACACCACCTGCAAGAAGCGAGGGATGCTGTGAAGCGGGAACGCAAAACCGGACAGCATGAATCCGGGCAGAAAGCTGATCAGCAGCGCCACGAGGTTCGCGACTTCGACCGAGCTTGCGCGCGCCGAGACTAAAAGCCCGATCCCGAGCGAGCACAACACGAACAAGAACGTTCCGACGCCCAAAGTGAGGACATCGCCTCGCAAAGGAACGCCGAACAAGAAGATGGCCACCAGCGTGACCACGAGCATGTCGATGACCCCAAGCAGCACCCAAGGGGACACCTTGCCCAACATGAGTTCTCCTCGGCGGATAGGGGAGACGATGATCTGCTCGAAGGTGCCTTGTTCCTTCTCCTTCACGAGCGTGACCGCAGTTTGCTGGACGGTGACAATCATGATGACCACCACCATCAGGCCGGGCACAAGGAAGTCGGCGGAGCGCCGCTCGGGGTTGTACCAGGTCCGGATGAAGGGCGTGATGCCTCCGGCACGCGTGGGGTCGATGGCCTGGCGCTCAAGGTACTCGAAGGTCAGCTCACGGCCCAGGGCCTGGTTGAGCGCCGTGGCGTAGGCCTGGCCCAGCTGCGCCGAGTTGGGCTCCGAGCCGTCCACGAGCACGGCCACGGACGCCTTCTCGCCACGCGCAAGCGCCTCCCCGAACCCGGGGCGCACCATGACGGCGATCCTTGCCGAGGAACGGTCAAACGCGTCGTCTATCGCCTTTTGGGACTCGACGTGTCCCACCACGTTGAAAAAGTCACTCTGCTCGTAGGCGGCCAGGTATTCGCGGCTGGCCGTCGTGCGGTCGCCATCGAGCAGGACTGTCGGCACGTCGCTCACGTCGAAGCTGATGGCGTAGGCAAAGAGCAGCAGCTGGATCGTGGGCATCACGAGCACCGCGATCATGATCCGCGGATCGCGCCTGATGTGGATGAACTCCTTGCTAGCAATCGCGCTGATGCGGCGTAGCGCCTCCCTCACGACGCCACCTCCCTGTCCAGGCGCGCTTCCTCGGCAAGGAAGGCGAAGGTGGCTTCCATGTCCACGCGCACGGGTCGCACGCACTGCGTGACGACACCCGCCGAGGAGAGCAGGGCTTGTATCTCGAGTTCCGAGGGTCCGTCCAGCGCGACGATCAAGCGCACGACTTCACCGAGAACGGTGACTGACAGGGCCCAGGGATAAGGCCCCAGCAGGGCGCGCGCCTTTCGCTGATCTTTGGTGCAGACCTCGAGCAGTCGGCCGGGGACGCGGGCTTTGAGCCCCGTCGGCGTGTCGCGGAACAAGATGCGCCCGCCGTCCATGAACGCGACATGCGTGCAGCGCTCGGCTTCGTCCATATAGGGGGTGGCCACGAACACCGTGATGCCGCGTCGGTGAAGCCCGGCGATGATACGCCAAAACTCGCGGCGCGAAACCGGGTCAACGCCCGTGGTCGGCTCGTCGAGGAACAGCAGGTCCGGCTCGTGGATGAGCGTGACTGCCAAAGCGAGCTTCTGCTTCATGCCGCCCGAGAGGAACTGCGCTTGCCGATTCGCGAACTCGGTAAGCCCCGCGAACTCGAGTAGTCGCGCCGAGCGCGGCCGGATCTCACGTCGCGGTACACCTCTCAGGCTCGCAAAGAACGAGAGGTTTTCGGTCACTGTAAGGTCGGGATAAAGCGAGAAGCGCTGGGACATGTAGCCGATGCGTCGTTTGACCGCGGCGGGCTTGTGGAGCACCGAGGCGCCGAAGATGTCCGCGTCGCCTTCGCTGGGTCGTAGCACGGTGGAGAGCATGCGAATCAGCGTCGATTTCCCGGCGCCGTCTGGCCCCACGAGCCCAAAGATCTCTCCGGCGCCCACGGCAAACGAGACGTCGTCGACTGCGAGCACGCTTGAGCCGAAGCGGTGCGCAAGGCCCTTAGCGTCGATAGCCATGTCGAGCGCGTCAGTCACTAGAAGGTCACGTCCGCAGGCATGCCCGGCTTGAGTGCGTCATCAGCGCTGTCGATCTCAAGGCGCACCTCGTACACGAGCTTAACGCGCTGCTCTTTCGTCTCGATGTTGCTTGGCGTGAACTCTGCCTGCGACGCGATGAACGTGACCTTGCCGGTGAACGTTTTGTTGGTCGAATCGGTCACGATGGTGGCAGTGTCACCGAGCTTGATCTGGCCGATCTGGGTCTCGGCGACGTAGATGCTCACATGCAGCCGCTCCAGGTCAGAGATGGTCGCGAGCGTCTTGCCGGGGCTCGCGTTCTCGCCGATCGACGCGGTCACCTGGGTGAGTACGCCGTCCATTGGGGCGGCCACGGTCGCGTACCCCTGCTGGACCTTCACAGCCTCGAGCGCCGCTTTGGCCTGGTCGACCCGCGCTTGGGCCTGATCGATCTCGGGCTGGGTGCCCTTGTCGGCGCGCACCTTTGCAAGTGCGGCTTCAGCGGCTTTGACTCCAGCCTCGGCTTGCTGGACCTGCAAGGTGAGCAGGGAGCCGTCCAGCGTGAACAGCGTTGTGCCCGATGTGACCGCAGACCCTTCCTGCGCGTCAGCGCTCAGGATTCTGCCCGAGATGACCGAGGAGACCGCGATCTCATCGGCCTCTATGGTGCCGCTTCCGCCCAGCACGTCGGCCGTGCCGTCGCCGTCGTCCCAGGTCGTCCATGCCCACCAGCCACCGCCGGTCAGCGCTGCGATCACGATGATCGCGATGATGATCTTCTTTGCCATCGTGCTCTCACTCCTTGTCCGTCGGGCCTAAAAGCCGCGCCCGCCTATTTCACCGAGATCGACACGTCGACGGGGGTACCCGGCGGGAGCGTCTGACCGCGGTCCAGTTCGATCTCGACCCGGAATCCCCGGGTGAGGTGGATGATCTTGGTTGCAAAGAACGTCGGGACGTACCCGTACTCTTGGCCTATCGCCGAGACCGAGCCCGTGAATCCGCGCGAAGGCTGCGAGTCGGCCAGCACGCCGGTCTGTACGCCAACAGTGAGCAGCGCACGCTCCTCGGCGGTCACGTACGTCTCTATCTTCATTGCCGAGGAGGGGCGCAGCACCGCGATTGGGGCTCCACCCGCGATTACCTCTCCGATTCCGGCTGCGTCGATGACCACCGCGTCGAACGGAGCGACCACTCGCGACAGATCCACCTGGGCCTGTGCGATGCGCGTGGCAACGCCCCAGGCCTCTGCCACGGCGGCGGAGGCATCGCGAGCGTATCTGAGCGTGCTTTGCGCGGTCGCGATGTCGGTCTGGGCCGTGGTGAGTGCGCCGAGACCCGTGCGTGCCTTTTCAAGTCCCACGTCGATCTTGGCGATTGCCAAGGCGAGTTCCTTCTTAAGCACGCGCGGATCGGATTGGCCCGGAGGAATGGTGATGGTTGGCGGCAGCGAGGCCGCGGCGCCCTCGGCGATGCTAAGTTTGACCTGTAGGCCGGCGCGCTGGAGCGTCAGGTCGTTGATGGTCTTGGTGAGCTCAGCGGTCTTGGAGGCGACATCCGAGGCGTTGGTGGTGACGGTGCCGATCGTGTCGTCGACCACCGCGAGGTTGGCCGTGGCTAGCTTCTCTTGAGCTTTCGCCGTGACCAGCGCGGCATCAAGCGCCGCCGTCTCGACCACCGCGATGAGATCGCCGGCCATCACAGTCTGGCCCGGGCGTACTGCCACATCGGCAATACGCACCCATGTGGTCTGGTTGGCGCGAGTGGTGCCCGACGAGGCGCTCGATCCGCCGCTCAGGCCGCCAGCGGTGGAAGTGCCCTCGAAGCCAGCTTCGAGATCCGGAGTCGATAAGGGCAGGATCGGGGCCGGCAAGGCAACAGTGTCGTCGATCATGCGCCCCGTAAGTTCGAGTGAGCTTGAGGTGTCTTGCGAGCATCCGCCAAGAGACAGGCCCAGTGTGAGAATGAGCGCGAGAGCGGTGGCAACGCCACGACTCATGTTCTGCTGGGCGCCCATGTCCACCTCCGTTAGTTATCGCTCACTAACACGTGCATCGCATCATAACCCTGATGCGCGTCAGAATGCACTACCTGATATTCCCGCCGCAAGATGAGCTCAAGGATGAGCTCGTACCCGAGATCAGATTGGCGCTTGGGCCATGCGTCAGGCATACTTACGCCGTCGCCCGCCTGAATAGCGGGCGTTGCGCGCACCGCCTCGCCCGGACGGTGCGCCCGGTCCGGGAGCGGCGGCGAGAGTCCGCGGGACCGAACACACTCAGGGGAGCAATTCTCATGGCAGGAATAGTCCTAGTCGGCGCTCAGTGGGGCGACGAAGGTAAGGGCAAGATCACCGACCTGATCGCCGATGACTTCGATTACGTCGTTCGGTATCAAGGTGGGAACAACGCGGGGCATACCGTCATCCACGGCGGGCGCACCCTTAAACTGCACCTCATCCCGAGCGGCATCATGTACCCGCACATCACGCCGGTCATTGGCAACGGGTGCGTCATCGACCCCAAAGTGCTGCTCGAGGAGATGGATCGCCTTGAGGCCGACGGGCTGTCCACGCACCGCCTGCTGATCAGCTGCAACGCGCATGTCATCATGCCGTACCACCGCGATCTTGACGGCGCCTCTGAGCGCAGGCTCGGATCGCTTGAGATCGGCACGACACGCCGCGGCATAGGTCCGGCGTACATGGATAAGGCCTCCCGCATGGGTATCCGCATGCAGGACCTCACCGACGAGCACATCTTCCGCAAGAAGATCGAGGCCGCTTTACACGAGAAGAACGACATCCTCTCCAAGGTATACGGCCTTCCCACCTACACAGTCGACCAGATTGCCGATGAGTACCTCCCGTACGCCGAGCGCATCAAGAAGCACATCTCGGAGACGAGCGTTGTCATCAATCGTGCCTTGAAGGCGGACCAGTGGGTGCTGTTCGAGGGTGCGCAGGGCACATTGCTCGACCTGGATCACGGCACCTATCCGTTCGTGACCTCGTCAAGCCCAACCGCAGGTGGCGCGTGCACCGGCGCGGGCGTGGGCCCTAGGGTCGTGGACCGGGTCCTTGGCATAGCGAAGGCCTACATCACGCGCGTCGGGTCAGGCCCGTTCCCGACCGAGCTTTCCGATGACACTGGGCGTCATCTTATTGAAGTCGGCCACGAGTACGGCACGACCACTGGTCGCGAGCGTCGCGCAGGCTGGTATGACGCGGTCATCGTTCGCTACGCGGTGCAGGTTAATGGCCTGACCGACCTGATCATCACCAAGCTCGATGTGCTTTCGCAGCTCGACACCATCAAGGTGTGCGTGGCATACGAGTACGAGGGCCATCGCTACAACGAGCTGCCATGCCACCAGACGGTGTTCCATCACGCGAAGCCGATCTACGAGGAGCTTCCTGGCTGGAAGACCGACATCACCCACTGTCGCAACTTCGATGAGCTACCCAAGGAAGCCCGCGATTACATCGCTTTCATTGAGGATCTTGCCGAGGTGCCGGTGTCGATGATCGCTGTGGGTCCCAGCCGCGAGCAGACAATCATGCGGCGCTGGGAGCGCAGGCTGTAGTGAGTTGGTCGCCTGCGGCGGCGGTCGGCCCGCGAGTAGCCCGTCGTTCTCGCGTCTTATACAGAACATGTAGCGTTGGAGCCAGTGCTCGTCG
>JAURYZ010000013.1 GCA_030653635.1 Coriobacteriia bacterium
TTGGCCGCGACCGAGAACGCGAAGGCGCTTGTGACAGGGGAGTCACTCGGGCAAGTTGCGTCGCAGACGCTCGAGAACATCGCGGCGGTCGACGAGGCAGCCACGCTTCCCGTGCTGCGTCCCCTGATCGGCCACGACAAGCTGGAGATCATCGGCGAAGCTCGTCGCCTCGGAACATTCGAGTTGTCCACGATCGATCACGCGGACTGCTGCACGCTGTTCATGCCGCGCAGTCCCGCCACACACGCACGCGTGGCCGATGTTCTCGCTGCCGAGGAGAGCCTCGACATCGAGCGCATGGTCACCGATGCGCTCGCGAGCATGACTCACTTCGACTTCGCGCATCCCTCGTATCGCCCGCCCAAGTCGCGCGGCTGATACGGGTCGCTGGCGAATATGCGACTACCACTGAGAGAAGGTGTGACCATGGCAATCCCCAACACCCAAGAGCGCACCGTCCGTCCGACGCATCCGGGCGAGATCCTGCGTGAGGACTTCATGCCCGACTACGACTTGACGGTCGCCAGCATGGCGAATGCCCTCGGCGTCTCGCGCCAGACCGTCAACGAGCTTCTGCGTGAGCGTCGTGCCGTGAGCCCCGAGATGGCACTGCGGCTCTCCCAACTGTTCGGCAATTCGCCGGAGTTCTGGCTCAATGCCCAGCGCGCGGTCGATCTTTGGGATGCGAAACAGGAACTCGAGCGCAAGGGCGCTCACATCAAGCGATTGAGTGTCGCCTAACAGGCGTGCTGCTGAATCAAGGCTCCTAAGCGTTGCGAAAGCATTCGAGAGCGGGCACACTGACCATATGGGCAACACAGCACATGGCTTCGATTTCGATGCGCTCACGGTTTCCGAGCGCATACAACTTGCGGAGGACCTGTGGGACAGCATCACCGCGTCGGGGCACGATCTTCCGATGACTGCGGCGCAGTGTGATGAGATAGATCGTCGAGTTGATGCGCACGCGCTCGACCCGCAACCAGCCACATCCTGGACAGAGGCTCGCGCGCGCATCGAGGAGCAACTTCGAGGTCGTTTGTGAGCTTCCAGCTCGACGTCTGGCAAGAGGCGCAAGATGACATTGTTGACGCCGCCGTTTGGTACAGCGGCAGGTCACCGGGACTACAGTTGCAGTTCCTTAGCAGGGTAGATGAGTGTCTCGCGTACGTGGAGACTCAGCCAGCGCGGTTCCCTGTAGTTCACGGTGACGCGCGGCGGGCCCTACTCGCACGGTTCCCATACGGCCTGTTTTTCATCATCGACGAGCCTTTTGTCAGAGTCGTGGCTTGCATGCATGCGCGCCAGGATCCGGAAGGCTGGCAGGATCGTTTGGGCACTGATCGCTAGAGAGTGTAAGCTACTCGGAAGTGTTGAGCATCACGCGACTTCCGAGTAGTATTCCGAGTATGGACATTCCGGACATCCTCAGGCAGCACGAGGGCAAAACCCTCGAGTTCAAGCGCGACGATTCGCCATCGGCGGCAATCGCGCGCACGGCCGTCGCGTTCGCGAACACGGCCGGGGGACGGATCGTGATCGGGGTTGCGGATAAGTCGCGCGAGGTTGTGGGGGTAGACGACCCTCTGCAGGCCGAGGAGCGGCTCGCGAACATCTTCGCGGACTCAGTCGTACCGAGAATCGTTCCTGACATTGAAATCGTGGCGTGGCGCGACACAGCGCTCGTGGTTGCTCGCATCTATCCAGGTCCATCGCGGCCGTACCATCTCAAAACCGAAGGTCCTCGCGAGGGTGTGTATGTGCGCGTAGGCTCCACGAACCGTCACGCCGACCCTGCACTCGTTGCGGAGCTTGGTCGCACCGCACAGGGCCACACGTACGACGAACAGCCCATGCCCGAATCGGCTGAGCACTCACTCGATGCTCAAGCGATCCAAGATGCTTTCGAGGGTAACCGCGTTGTCAGGCCGGCGGACTACGACACGCTCCGGCTCACCACCACGGTACAGGGACGTCGAGTGCCGACGGTTGGCGGTACTTTGCTCTTTGGAAGCGATCGGCTAACGCATTTCCCTGACGCGTGGATTCAAGCCGCCCGCTTTCGCGGCGACGACCGCAGCGTGATCGTCGACTCGCTCGATATCACGGCGCCCTTGCATCAGGCAGTGGATCAGGCACTCGCGTTCGTTAGGCGCAATATCGCCGTGCGCATGGAACTGGAAGGGGCCAGGCGCGCCGACGTTTGGCAGTACCCGCAGATGGCGCTCAGAGAGGCCATCGTGAACGCAGTGGTGCACGCCGACTACTCGCAACAGGGTGGGCCCCTCCGCATCGCCGTATACGACGAGCGAATCGAGGTCGAGAACCCGGGACTTCTGGTGCCGGGACTCACGTTCGAGGATCTCTATGAGGGAGTCTCCAAGCTACGCAACCGCGTGATCGGTCGGGTCTTTCGCGAGATCGGCCTCATCGAGCAATGGGGGAGCGGCATCGGGCGGATGGTGTCCGCGTGCCGCGCTGCCGGTCTGCCCGATCCCGAACTGCGCGAGATCGGACTCAGGTTCCGAGTCACCCTGCGCGCGTCGCGCGACCATGCCCCGGAGCTTGATCCGCTCGATGAGCGCGTACTCGACGTGCTGAGCGATGCGCCTCAAGGACTATCCACCACGGCGCTCGCCGAGCACATCGGTCGCACGAGCCGCGCAACACGAACGCGGCTACGCGCGCTTGTGGACTCCGGCCTTCTCATCGAAGTCGGCAGCGCAGCAAATGATCCACAACGCAGATACGTGATCGCCGAGAACCGGGGAGAGTACTCCGCCGAACGCGCCCACCGCGCGGCGAAACACATGAAGGAAATCGGCGCGGAGCTAGGCCTGAATTCGGCCGACACTGTTGCACTGGTGCACGAAGCGCGTAAAGAAGAGGAAGATCGCCGATGACCCCCAGCCCGCTCCGCATCCTGGCCATCGAGCCCTACTACGGCGGCTCGCACCGCGCGGTGCTCGACGGCCTCGTCGAGCGCATCGACGCGGAGTGGACGCTGCTCACCCTGCCTGCCCGCAAGTGGAAGTGGCGCATGCGCGGCGCGGCCATCAACTTCGCGGCCCAGCTACGAGCCGAGTACGATGCCGCAGCTATCGGCAAGCCACTCTACGACGTCGTGTACGCCTCGACGTTCGTGAACCTCGCCGAGCTCTACGGCATGGCTGGCCCGGCGCTTGCGGGTGTGCCGAGTGTCGTGTATTTCCACGAGAACCAGCTCGTGTACCCCAACCGCCACACGGCCGAGTGGGATTACCAGTTCCCGCTCACC
>JAURYZ010000018.1 GCA_030653635.1 Coriobacteriia bacterium
CGGCGTCTGATGCCACCCCTGAGATACCGGAACCGTTCTTGACGGTGACCTGTATCTGATAGGGCTCGGCGGTGGCTGACTCGGACGTCAGGGTCGCCTCTGCGGACTGGCCTGTCTTGACTCGCTCTATCATGGATGCGAAGCCCTCCTCGTCCATGACCACGTATGAGCCGCCGCCTATCATCTGCGGTCCGCCGGGCATGGTAACGGCCTCCAGCGCATCGGAGTCCATGCCCTTCATCTGGTTGGCGATGGACAACAGGTCCACAACGGACAGGTCTGTCGTGGCGCTGTCAGCCATGGCACTGACCACCGACGGCAGTCGCAAGACGTTCGCGGGCTTGAGCGCCTCCTTGAGAACCGCCTTGAGGAATGTCTGTTGATTCTCGATACGCTGCAGGTCGCCACGCGGGAACTGCCGTGATCTCACGAAGGTGAGTGCATGGGCGCCATCAAGAACCTGTGTGCCCGCTTCGAGCTTGGCCGCCGACTTGACGTGATTCGCAGCCTTCATGTCATAGATGTCCTCTGGGACGGTGACCGTGACGCCTCCGAGCGCATCGACCACGTCCTTGAAGCCCTTGAAGTCGACCTCGGCGTAGTGCGAGATTGGAAGGCCGGTGATGTCTTTGACTGTCTCGATGACGAGCGCCGGGCCACCGTAGGCATGCGCGGCGTTAATCTTGGTCTTGCCGTGGCCCGGGATCGACACGCGTGTATCGCGCGGGATCGACACAAGCGTGACTCGCTGCTGCTTGGGATCGATGCGCGCGATGATAAGCGTGTCGGAGCGCGATGCTTCACCGATCTCACGGCTATCCACACCCATGAGGAGCATGTAGAACGGCGCGTCGCGCTTCTGGGCAACGGGCTTATCGAGAGCCGCGTCGGCCTTTTTATCCGTCTTGAAGGTGTCCTGCATCTTGGAGTTAATCGAGCGCACGTAGAAGACGCCCGCGACCGCAGCCAAGGTCAGGAATATGAGAACCATCGACAGGCAACCCATCGCAACGCGCTTGCGGCGCTTGGCGCGCCGGTTGCGCTCGCCGAAATCCGGGCGCTCTTTGCGGCGGGTCTGCTGCGACGGCGTCTCAAAGGACGTCGAGGCCGGCTCCAGGCGATCTATCTCGCCGGTGCGTGCTCGTCTGCCCCGTGGAGCTTTGGAGTTGTTCTTAGGTGCTGAGTGTCTTCCCATACATCTTTTCCGTTTGTGCCGGCGCTAGGCCGGCCTGGCTACTGATGTGATGCGATCCACCAGATCGCCTACATCTCTCTTCACGCGGCCAGTGACCGCGGGCTTCTTTGCAAACTCAAGCGTCTCGGCGGACTCTAGGCGATGCAGTCTGCCCTGGGCCATAAGGTCGAGGTCCACCGCGCCCATCACTCCATGAAACACCGTGTAGGCCGGTGTGCCGAGCGCCACAGCTTCACGATTCAAAGTGCCGCCGCCGGATATGACCACATCCGCGTAGTACACGAGGCTCTGAGCGTCGACCACCTTGTCAGGGATGATCAGGTTGTCAGCCCCGATATCAGCCACACCGGCGCGCTGATCGGGGGTCCTTAGCAGCACGACCGCCTGAACGTCATCGCGCGCCGCAATCCGGCGCATCACGTCGTCGAACACCGGGTTTTCCATCCGGTGATACGCGGCCATGCTCGGCGGCGTCCTAAGCACCACGAGCACCTTGGCCGGATCGAGACCCAACTCGCCCAAGATGCCTTCGTCCGGCTCGAAATCGGCCAGGTAGTATTCCTCTTTCAAGCCCGGGTATCGATCCACGTTGCGCTCATTGCCACCATAGGGCGAAAGAGCCTCGACACTGATCGCATCAGGCACGAGAGCCTTGGTCGAAAAGCGCACATTGATCGAGTGGGAGAGCTTGGCGAACTCATAGTCGAACATCGTCACATGCGGTATCCCTAGCACGCGAGATGCCACGGGCAGATCGTTGCTCGCGTGAGACATGGCAAGGGCAAAGCCTTTGCCTTTGCCAAACGCGATCATCTGCGTGGTGCGCGAGGCCATTCCCCAGGCCTTCGCAAACATGTTCCGACCACGGTGACTCCCGATAACTGTGTGCTCGATACCGAAACGCTCCAGAAGCGGAATGGTCTGAGCGAACTCGCGCGCCGTGATGATCACATCCCATCCACGACGGCGCAGCTCATCGATGATCGGGCGCAGCACGAGAACGTGCGGTGAGTTGGTCATATCGATCCAAACACGCCCTGCACCGCTCGCGGCTCGGGTCACCGGTTGCCTCCATAATGCGACTCAAGCGCCTCCACGATGGCCTGGGCCGCGTGGCCGTCTCCATACACCGCAGGTCGCGAGAGCGGGTGCTCGAGCGAGGCTACGGCTGCGAGTATGCGGTTGGTGTCCGCACCCGTGAGTTTATTCCAGCCAAGCTCCACGGTCTCGACCCACTCGGTCTCCTCGCGCAATGTCACGCACGGTATGCCGAAGAAATAGGCTTCCTTCTGCATGCCTCCCGAATCAGTCAGAAGCGCGCACGCGCTGCGCAGCAAACCGATTGTCTCCAGATAGCTGACCGGAGGGACGATGCGTATCATCTCGGACGCCTGGACCTGTCCGAGCAACCCGAACTCCGCAAGATTCTTGAGGGTACGGGGATGCACAGCCCAGATGACGGGCTTGTCCATCTGATTGAACGCCTCGACGATTGCACCGAGATTAGCAGCGCTATCGCTGTTGCCTGCACGATGCACGGTTGCGAAGTAATAGCCGTTGCGCTCCACCTCGAAGGTGTCGAGCGTTGCGCTGGAGTCGATGTTCTCGGCGAAAAAGCGCGCAGTATCAAGCATCACATCACCGACAAGATGAACTCCATGGCCGATTCCCTCGGCCTCGAGGTTCATGACCGAAGCACGCGTGGGGCACAGCAGCACATCCGACAGATGGTCGACCACGATGCGATTGATCTCTTCCGGCATGCGCCGGTTAAACGAACGCAATCCCGCCTCGACGTGAGCGACCGGGATGCCGATCTTGGCGGCTGACAGGCCAGCCGCGAGTGTGGTGTTGGTGTCGCCGTACACGAGCACAAGGTCCGGCGCCTGCTCGACGAACAGCTCCTCGAGCATCGGCATCATCTCGCCGGTCTGTCGAGCGTGCGAGCCTGAACCGACCGCCAGATTGAAATCAGGCTTCGGGATACCCAATTGCTCAAAAAATACATCGGACATGGCGTAGTCGTAGTGCTGCCCGGAATGCACGAGGATCTCCTCGTGATTCGCGCGCAGCGCCTTGCACACCGGAGCCGCCTTGATGAACTGAGGCCTGGCGCCTACGACCGATATGATCTTGAGCTTCCTCACGCAAGCGCACCCTTCACGACGGCCACGACTTCCTCAATCTGCTCGCGCGTGATCCCGGGGAAACACGGCAGCGCGAAAGTGGAGTTGTTGCAGCTCTCGGCAACAGGCAGGGACGGACGCACCCAGTTCGGGAGCTTCTCCATGGCCTCTTGCTCGTGCAGCGCGAGTGGGTAGTACAAAGCAGTGCCGATGCCAGCTTCGCCCATGGCCGCCATAATCCTCGCGGCAACCTCGGGTGTCTCGGTCTTGACGATGTAGAGATGGTAGACCGAATCGCCGTACTCGCGCGCGACAGGCAGCTCGAGTTCGGCGAGATCAGCGAGCAGCTCGCCGTAAATCGCAGCACCGGCGGCGCGCTGGCCGTTCCAGCTGTCGAGGTGCGGAAGCTTCACGAGCAAGATCGCGGCCTGCAGAGAGTCGAGGCGCGAGTTGGTTCCGAACTCATCGTGGTAGTACTTCTTGCTGGTGCCGTGCTGCGCGAGCTTGCGGCAACGGGCGGCAAGCTCGGCATCGTCGGTGGTTATGATGCCACCGTCACCGGCGCAACCGAGGTTCTTGCTCGGGAAGAACGAGAACGCAGCCGCCTTCGCGAGCGAACCAGCGCGCTTACCCTTGTAGGTAGCGCCGATGGCCTGGCACGCATCCTCGACGACCACGAGATCGTGGCGCTCGGCGATCTCGAGCAGTGGATCCATATCGACACACTGGCCAAAGATGTGGACCGGCATTATCGCGCGGGTCTTGTCTGTGATGACCGCCTCGATCTGGGCCACATCCATGTTGTAGGTGCCCGGCTCGATATCCACGAACACAGGAACCGCGCCGACGTGCCTAATAGCCTCGACGGTGGCGAAGAACGTGAATGGTGTGGTGATGACCTCGTCACCCCTGGTGATACCGAGACCAGCCATGATCAGGAACAGCGCATCGGTTCCATTGGCGCAGGCGACGGCGTACTCGGTGCCGCAGTAGGCAGCAATGGCCTCTTCGATAGCTTTGACCTTGGGGCCGCCAATGAAAGCGGCGTTGCTCATGACGTCGTGTGTGGCTGCGTCGAGCTCGTCTTTCAGCTCGAGGTACTGTGCTTTAAGATCCAGCAGGGGAATTCCCATCGCGGCGTCTCTCCTTCATCAAGTACGGGTGTACGACCTATCGTATGGTGCCGCAAGCATGTTTTAGGGCGCTGTCTTCGTGACCGAGCCGTTACGCCCGTGTCACTGGTTTTCTAGAAGCTCCTCGGCAGGTACTTCACGCACGGACTTGGCCGGAACGCCCATGACGAGCATCTTGGCTGGGACATCGCGAGTCACGACCGAGCCGGTGGCCACGAACGCCTCGGGGCCAATCTCGATACCCGGAAGGATGTGCGTGCCACCGCCCACGCGTGCGCCGCGGCGCACGGTGCAGCCCTTGAGGTGCCGGAAGCGCTCCTCGGTGCGGCCCATGTAGTTGTCGTTAGTGGTGACCACCATGGGAGCGATGAACACATCCTCCTCGAGGGTCACGTAGGCCGTGATATACGCGCCTGACTGGATCTTTGTGCGGGCACCAATCGTGGTGTCGTTCTCGACGGTGACGCTGCGGCCGACCACGACGTTATCGCCGATGGTGCAGCGCTCGCGTACGCCAGCGTTGTCTCCGACGATGCAGCGTTCGCCAAGAGTAGAGCCCGCCATGAGCACGGTATGGCTACCGATGCTCGTGCCAGCGCCCACAACGATGCCGGGGAGCTCGCCGCCTTTCGCGGTCGAGCGCGGTGACAGCTTGGGACTCTTGCCTACTATCGCGAAGTCGGATACGACCACGCCCTCGCCGAGCTGGGCGCCCTTGCAGATTGTGATGTGATTGCCGAGGCGACAGCCGTTGCCGATAACAGCGTCGTCCTCGATGACCACGTGATGACCTATGTGAACCTCATCACCGATGACCACGCTGGGGGTCGCGATGACGCCGATTCCCTGCTGGAAGCCGTCGCCGATCTTGGGCATCGCCATGCTAGACCCCCACCGAAGTCTCAACCGGTGCGCCACCGGCGGCCATGGACTCGTCGACGGCCTCGAGCACACGCACCACGCGCAAGCCGTCGCGTCCGTCGCTGCGAGGAGTCTCGCCGGTCTTGCAGCAGTCCAGGAAGTGCTGGACCTCTATGGCGAGCGGCTCGCTCATCTGAATCCATGGCACGTGGATGTCGCCGAAACGCAGCGTCAGGTCCTCGCCATAGGCCATGGCGCTCTCAGGAGCTCCCACGCCGCGATCGTAGATCCAGATCTTCTCGGTCGCTTCCATATCGTCAAACACGAGCATCTTCTTGGTGCCGACGACCGTAAGCTTGCGGACCTTGTGCGGGTCGAGCCAGCTCACGTGGATGTTGGCCATCTTGCCACTCGGGAAGTGCAGGTTCGCAAACACCGTGTCGTGAACGCCGGGTGTGACGTACGCAGCGCCGTTCGCGCTCACGTAATCAGGCGTCTCGTCTAGGATGTAGAGCACAATCGAGACGTCGTGCGGAGCGAGCGACCAAAACGCGTTCTCCTCGGTGCGCACCTTGCCTAGGTTCAGACGCTGCATGTACACGTAGAGCACGTCGCCAAGGTCCCCGGACGCAATGTAGTCCTTGATCCAGTTGATGGCTGAGTGATACTCCATCAGGTGGCCGACCATGAGCGTTACGTTCGCGGCATCAGCCATGCGCACAAGCGCCTCTGACTCCGCAGACGTGAGCGTGAGCGGCTTTTCCACGAAGCAGTGCTTGCCCGCAGCGATGACCTTGCTCGCGATCGCGTAATGGCTCGGCGCGCTTGTGGCCACGACCACCGCGTCCAGGTCGTAATCGGCCAGCAGCGCGACCAAATCGGTCGTAGTCTCGACGCTCGGATACAAGCCCTTAAGCTTGGCGAGGTTTGCTTCGGAAAGATCACATGCCACGACGAGCTCGGCGTCGCCCAATCGGTCGACGTTGCGGACCAGGTTCGGCCCCCAGTAGCCAAAGCCGACCGTGCCTACGCGGACGGGTGCGTCACTCACAAGCGTACCACCTTGCTGTCATCGAACGCGGAAAGCGCGTTGCGGGTATCCAAAATGAGCTGCGCGTCGCGAACAACGGCGGCGTAATCGGTATCACTGTGGTTGGTGATAATCACCACGATATCTGCCGAGGAGACCTCCTCGGAAGTTAGATCGACCGAAAAGACCTCGGTATCGCCCGCCTTGAACTTGGGCACCCAGGAGTCGTGATAGACCAGATCGGCGCCCTTCTCCATTAGGAGCTTGGAGATAAGGATCGCCGGGGACTCACGCATGTCGTCGATGTCAGCCTTGTAGGCGACGCCGAGCATGAGCACGCGCGCACCGGAGAGCGACTTGGCGCTATTGTTGAGCGCGTCCATCACGCGGCGAACCACGTAGTACGGCATCGATTCGTTGACCTTGCCGGACAGCTCGATGAACTCGGTGTGGAAATCGTACTCGCGCGCCTTCCACGACAAGTAGAACGGATCGATTGGGATGCAGTGACCGCCTAGGCCCGGACCCGGGTAGAACGGCATGTAGCCGAAGGGCTTGGTCTTGGCGGCATCAACGACGTCCCACAAGTTGATGTCCATACGCTCACACAGCTGCAGCAACTCGTTCATAAGCGCGATGTTCACCGAGCGGAAGATGTTCTCGAGCAGCTTGGTCATCTCAGCGGCGCGGGTCGAGGAGACCGGCACGACGGTGTCTATGAAGCGCTCGTACATGAGCTTGGCGTGGCGCGTGCACTCTGCCGTGACGCCACCTACGACCTTGGGTGTGTTGCGAGTCTGGTACACCGGGTTGCCCGGGTCGACCCGCTCTGGGCTAAACGCGAGATACATGTCCGTACCGACCTTGAGGCCGTGTGCCTCCAAGATGGGCTGGATAACCTCCTCGGTAGTACCGGGGTAGGTCGTGGACTCAAGCGTCACGAGCATCTGAGGATGTAGGTACGGGGCGATGGAAGTAGCCGCGCTCTCCATATAGGAGGTGTCGGGAGCCTTCATCTCGTCGAGCGGAGTGGGCACACAGATGGCGATGGCGTCGGTTTCGGCGGCCATGGCAAAATCCGTGGTCGCGACGATGAGGCCCGCGCTCACAAGCGGCGCGAGTTCCTCGGAAGGTACGTCGGGTATGTAGCTGCGGCCCGCCATGATCTCGGCGACCTTGCCCTCTGATACCTCCAGGCCGACAACCTTGTGACCAGCCTTGGCCATCTCCACGGCAAGCGGCAGACCCACGTAACCCAGGCCGACCACCCCGAGTACCGCAGATCCGTCGTTCAAACGCTGTTCGAGTGACATATGTCGTATCGCTCCATTTCCCCTGCTCACAGGCGCAAAAAACCACGCTATGGCGCGGCAGTCGCCCCGTGCGGCGATGATGTGTCCCTAAACTCGCCTATTTTATCGCAAACATGAGCTCTCCAGAGCAGGCGAGTTCATCTCCCACGTACGCGGTGGCTTCACCAAAGCCAATGGGGCCGCGCCTCTTGGTGATGATGCACTCCATCTTGAGGGTGTCTCCGGGTCGCACCTGACGCTTGAAACGCACCTTGTCGATGCCGGCGAAAAAGCCGATCTTGCCGGCGTTCTCGGGCAGAGCAAGCAGCGCGACCGAGCCGACTTGGGCGAGCGCCTCGACTATGAGCACGCCGGGCATGACCGCATAATCCGGGAAGTGTCCCGGGACCCAGAAGGCCTCGGCGGTGACGTCCAGATAGCCCACGGCACGCTCGCCGGGCACCATCTCTTCGATCCGATCCACGAGCAAGAACGGCTCGCGGTGCGGGATAATGGCCTTGATTCCATCCTTGTCCAGCATGGGTGACTCCCCTCGTGCGACGTAGGTCTCGCGTCAGCAGCCGTCGGCACCATGTGCCTCGGGCTCGCCACGTGTCTCGATCTTGGCGCCCAGCGACGCAAGCTTTTCTGCGAAGCGCTCGTATCCGCGCTCGATGTGGTAGATGTCGGTGACGACGGTCTCGCCATCAGCAACGAGTCCCGCGAGAACGAGCGCTGCGCCGCCACGCAGGTCCGGAGAGCGCACCGGTGCGCCAGAGAGCTGGGCGACACCCCTCACAAGCGCATGGTGACCCTCGATGCGGACATCGGCGGCCATGCGCAGCAGCTCATCGGCAAACATGAATCGATTCTCGAACACGTTCTCGGTGATGACGCAGGAGCCTTGCGCCACCGCCATGAGCGCCATGAACTGCGCC
>JAURYZ010000056.1 GCA_030653635.1 Coriobacteriia bacterium
CACCACGGGCACCTCAAGTGGTGCGCGTCCCTCGACCGTCTTGGGCAGAGCAAGACGCGGGGCGTCGCTCCAGAGCTTCTCAAGGCGATAGAAGCCACGCTCATCAGGCTGAAACACATGGACTACCACATCGACGAAGTCGAGCAGTATCCACTTGCCTTCGGACTGTCCCTCTCGCCCGATTGGCTTGAGGCCGCAACGTACACGGATCTGCTCCTCTATCTCATCGGCAATGGAGCGCACCTGCCGATCGTTGCTTCCGGTGCAAATGACGAAGTAGTCCGTCACTACGAGCAGCTGCGCGACATCGATGGCGAGGATGTCGGTGGACTTCTTGTCACTCGCTGCCTCAGCCGCGAGGTCAGCTATTGCGCGTGAGTCCAGGTCCATGTCCCTCTGTCCTTGCATATAGCGAGCTTGGGCCGCGCGGTTAACACTCGTGCGATTCGCCTACTTGGCAGGCGGTACGTAGTCCTTGCCAATGATCACGATGATATCCGCGACTTGCTGATCGGCGGGTTTTTGAGAAATGTCACCGGCACCAAGGGTCTTAACGACCCCATCCGCCGATGAAAGCGATCCATTTTGAACAATCACTTTGGTGGTAGCGTACCCGAACGTGTCGGCATTCTTCGTGTCCACAACTCTGTATCCGGCACGAATGAGCTGCTGCGCGGCCAGGCCGGCAATCCCGGGAACACCGGCTCCGTTGTAGATGATGACACGCGTCACGCTATCTTCTACCCCGATGTCGACGCCCCACCACGTCTTAACGAGGTCCGCGATCTCCGCCCGCTGGGGCTCGAAGTACGTTTGTTCGCCAAGGTTGATGGGCTTCACGGGCATGGGCACCAACGCGACGTTGTCGCTTGAGATCGCGTCGAGCGCCGCCGCGAAGCGCGCCTTGTCCTCGTCGCTCAGGTTCGTGTCCTTCGACGCGGCTATCACCCCGGCTAGCGACTGATTCTGCATCGCCATCTGATAGATCTCGTAATCGGTCGAGGCGTACCACTCGAACGGAACCGCGAAGAAGTTCGAAACCGCGTCCAGTGAGACGTCCGGCCCTGCGACCCAAGAATCGCCGATACGCTCGAACCCCTGACCCGGCACCTCAATGAAGGCACCGTCTGGAATCGCGATTCCATACGCGGCCTTCTGATCCCCGGCGATTTTGATGGCCAGGAATCCGGCCGCGCGCCCATTCTCGTCCAAGCCGATGAGCAACAGATTGTCGCGCGCCTTCTCAAGGCGTGCTTCGGGTGAATTGGCACTAGAAGCGATTCTCTTTGCGTTCCAGCGCGCGAAGCCGTTGACGGACAGCGAGATCACGAGAACCAGCACCACGGTGGCGACAACTCCGCCGGTAATCCAGCCAATTATCCACGCGCCCGTCTTCACTCCTCGCCCGGCTCGCTCCGCTGCGCCCGTAATCTTGTCTCGGGTCGCGCTCAGCTTGATACCGCGACGCATCTTCTTGCCCGACTTGGTGCCGCGACGCGACGAGCGCCACCCTGCACCTTCCGAGATAACCGAAGGACGTTTGTTCGCCGAACGAGAGCGCTTGGGGGTATTGTGCGCGTCACTCATCGACGTTCCTCGGCGACTATGGCGTTCCAAGCCTGGACGCTGGATGGATGGATGTACTTTCCAGCGACCAGCAGATGCGACAGCGAGGCAGCATAGGCACGTGCATACAGGTGAAAGAGGCTCACGGCAAAGACGGACTCCCGAAGCGCATCTACGCCGTCAAAACGACGAGCCGGCTCGATCATGTCGGCCACATAGACACACATATCGAGATCGGTCATCTCAGGTGAACCGAGTGTGTGACGCTCGATCGCGTCCAATACAGCGGGCGACAGATCAGGCATCGCCGAGGAAAGCTCGGCCCGCGCCACCCTCGCGTGCAACAGATACGGCACGTCATGATCGATGGGGGCTATCTCAAGCCCGAGCTGTGCGGCTTGGGCAAGCAGTTCGTTTGCCGACTCATCGTGCGCCCAGTCGTGGAGAAGGCCAGCCAGCCATGCTTGGTCCGGATCGACTCCATAGCGCCTCGCAAGCTCCTCGGCGGCCTTCGCGACAGCACGGCAGTGCTCCGCCGAATGTGGGCTTACGCGGCCTGTGAGAGCCTCAAGCGCGCTTTCGCGCGTCGTAGTCATCAGAACGCCTCACGGTACAGGCCATACTTGTGGATGTAGCCTGCAACGGATTCGGGTGTCAGATAGCGGATGGGTCTTCGCTGGGAGACCCGTTCGCGGATATCGGTGGAGCTGATGGCCAATGCAGGGACTTCGATGAACTCGATATCGAGCGCCGCGAGTTCCTCGGCATACTCAACAAAAGCCGCTTCCAAGTCGTAGCCCGGTCTGGTCGCGGCGATAAACGTGCACAAGCCCCGGAAGCGCTCGGCATCCTTCCACGTCGCGATGTCCCAAACCGCATCAGCGCCGGTGATAAAGAAGAGCTCCGACTGCGGTCCGTACTGCTCGCGCAAAGCCAGCATCGTGTCGACCGTGTAGGTGAGTCCCGGGCGGTCGATCTCCATGCGAGACACATCGAAATCGGGATTGGATGCGGTGGCGATGACCGTCATCAGGTAGCGGTGTTCTGCGCTCGTGACCGCGCGGTCCGTCTTACGCGCCGGCTGGCCCGTGGGCATGAACACGACCCGATCCAGGTTGAACTGAACCAAGGCCTCCTCAGCGGTGACCAGGTGACCCAGATGAACGGGATCAAACGTCCCGCCCATTATGCCGAGGCGCACTTTCGTTCTCACTCCCGGATCTGGCCGCTTCCATATGCAATGTACTTCGTGGACGTAAGCGCCGTGAGTCCCATGGGGCCTCGCGCGTGAAGCTTTTGGGTCGAGATGCCGATCTCAGCACCGAGTCCGAACTCGCCGCCGTCAGTGAATCGCGTCGAGGCGTTGACGTAAACCGCAGCGGCATCGATCTCGTTTAGGAAACGCTGCGCGGCCATGTAGTCGTTGGTCACGATGGCCTCAGAGTGCTTGGTGCCGTAGGTGTTGATGTGGCGGATGGCCTCGTCGAGGCCCTTGACGACCTTCACCGAGATCTTCATGTCCAGGTACTCGGTGCCCCAGTCTTCCTCGGTCGCGGACTCGATGCGCATGACAGCGCCAAGCGAACGCGTGGCTTCGTCAGCGACAATGGTGACACCCGCCGACTCAAGCTCCTTCAAAATCGCAGGCAGGACGCGTTCGTACACATCCTCGTCGACCAAAAGCGACTCCGCCGCATTGCATACGCCGGGTCGCTGGACCTTGGCGTTGATCACGATCTTGCGGGCCATGTCAGCGTCGGCCTCGGCGTGGATGTAGATGTGGCAGTTGCCCTCACCAGTCTCGATTACCGGGACTTTCGCGTTTTCAACAACACTGCGAATCAGTCGTGCTCCCCCACGAGGGTTCAGTACATCAATAAGACCATGCAATC
>JAURYZ010000066.1 GCA_030653635.1 Coriobacteriia bacterium
GGGTTTCCCCGTCGACAAGATCGGCATTAAGGCGCTCGGGCCCCAAGGGCTCGAGCGCCTTGTCGCGCAATGCGGGCAGCCACGATTCAGAACCGCGCAGCTCACCAGATGGATCTACTCGCGCAATGCGGTCTCGTTCGACGAGATGACCGACCTACCTGCAGCATGGCGAGACACACTGGCTTCCACCACTCCCCTAGCCGCACCGAAACTCGTGGCGAAACAGATCTCGAAGCTCGATGGGACGCGAAAGTACCTGTGGCGGCTCGCTGATGGCGTGAGCGTCGAAAGCGTCGGTCTGCCCGGACCTGAGCGTTTGACTGTCTGCTTCTCGACGCAGGCTGGGTGCGCGATGGGATGCTCGTTTTGCGCTACCGGAGCCGCTGGCCTGACACGTGACCTCGCACCAGGAGAGATGGCCGACCAGGTCAGGCTCGTGGGCCTGGACTTCCAAAAACGGGTGACCAACGCCGTGGCAATGGGCCAAGGCGAGCCATTCGCCAACTACGAGTCCAGCTTGGATGCCCTGCGCCTCATGAACTCCCCCGATGCACTGGGAATCGGGGCACGGCATCTCACGGTGTCGACCTGCGGCCTCACGACCGGGATCGATCGTTTCGCACAAGAGCCGGAGCAGTTCACTCTAGCCATCTCGCTGCACTCTGCGGTGCAGGCGACGCGCGACGCGCTGATGCCCGGGGTCCGCGGCATTCCGCTTCGCGCACTGCGGGACTCGGTTATCGCGTATGCCGAGCGCACGGGCCGCCGTCCGAGCTTCGAATTCGCCTTGATAGACGGCGTCAACGACTCTGACATGGAACTTGGGGCCTTGATTGAGTTCACACGCGGCCTTCTGTGCCACGTGAACTTGATTCCAGTGAACACCATCGAGGGCTCCTTCTTGCGCCGCGCCACTCAGCAGCGCGCGCAGGAATTCCTGAACGCTCTCGTGCACAGCGGAACGGATTCAAGCATTCGCACCGAGCGAGGCGCGGATATCGATGCGGCCTGTGGTCAACTCAAACAGATGGTGTCGGCGGGGCACTGATCGGGCACAGGTTCCCAAGCGCTGGGCACTCAGCGCATACCAGCCCGTCGTAATGATCAAGGTGCCCGAATCGCTCTTGTGCGATTTGAGCGAGAGTGCCTTGTATCCCGAATACCGCTTCCTGCACTCCCGCGCTGTCGAACTCGAAGGCATGAACGCGCGACCCTCTCTCGAGTTCGACGAAACCAACCTCTACGATCTTAGCTCCCATGGCCGCTGCTGCGACCGCATAGCAGCGTGCCTGTTCCAGATAGCCTTCAGAGGGGTCGAATCGATCGTCCGTATGCCCGGTCTTGTAGTCGAGCACTAATGCACGATCTTCTTCGAATGCGATCAGGTCGATGACACCATCCAGAAGCGTGGCGCCCACCGGAACTGCGAACGGGACTTCCCTCATAACACGAGCACACCTGGCGACCCTCTTCGCCACATTGGAGTCGAGATAGCCTTCCACTAGGGCCTCGACCAGCCCCCATCGCTCCGGCGCGAGCTTGGCTGACCGGCAGATCTCCGCAATCCGTGCATCGGAAGGAAGCTTTTCGCCCAAGATCTGACTCAGGACCACGTGCACGGCCGAACCGAATGCTGTGGGCGACTCAGCAGTCGAGACCCGAGGCGCCCTGGGCCCGAGCCTGATGACGCTGGTCGCATAGAAGCGATATGGACATGCGCGATAGCGCGCAATCCCTGAATACGAAATCCGCTCCAGCGGCTGGCTGCGCGCCGTATGCGCTATAGCGCTTTGCGCACGAGCCCTGTCGAGAGTCGCCTCGTCAACCCGGGGGCGGACCACATCGGTCACCTCGCAATCGGCAAGCTGCGGTATCAACACCTGTACCGCCGAGGAGCCAATTTCGACCTGCCCAGCATGCGCGGTATCGCCCTGCCCGAAACCGAGTGCGCTTCGAAGCCATCCGATTGGCCGGTCGTCCTCGGCAGGCCGACTCAAATCGGAGCGACCGCAAAGGACAAGCGCCCTTTCTGCCCGGGTGCAGGCGACGTAGAACACGCGCTTGGATTCCTCTAGGTCGGCAGCTAGTTCGGCCTGCGAGACCTCTCGATGGCCTAGTGTCTCAAGCGCGCTTCCGCCATCGAGGCAGGGAAGCATCATGCCAAGGGTTGTCTGCCCGGAGCGAACGCCCAGCATGATAGGCGGCGTCGGAGCATAGTAGTGGCCAAGCGTCGCCGCGACGGTCACGGGGAACTGTAGTCCCTTGGCGGCATGAATACTCATGATGCGGACAGCGTCGATACCTTCCACTGCAAATGCGGCGAGCGTCTCTCGACCTGCGAGCTCCCGCTTGAGGCGAAGGTGCTCAAGGAACGCCTGCGGATCGCCCGGGTCCTCGACCTCGAACTCTTGAGCGATTCGAGCGAGCTTAAGGACATTGGCCCAGGCGCGAGCGCCATCAAAACCGCGCGCGAACAGCGTGAGATCATATTCAAGCCTCTCGCATGCCTCGTGGATCAGGTCAGCGAGCCCAATGCGACCCGCGTGATCGCGAGCCCAGGAGATCACGTCGATCGTGGTCGTGAGCCTGGCAAGGTCCTCGTCGCTCAACCCGAGGCTGGCCGGATCGGCGAGTGCATCCCACAGCGAGCCCCGCTTGGCCTTGAGCCGCAACAACCCCATCGAGTCCGGAATCAGAGCCGTCATGGGCCCCGCCAATACATGGGCCAGTGCCTCGCAGTCCAGCGGGTTGGCGATGACGCGAAGTAGCATCTCCAGATCAGTCACCTCTGCGCGATCGAAGTACGTCCCCCCACTGGCGACAAAAGCCTCCAGCCCAAGTCCCCTGAGCGCCGCGGCGTAGGTATCTGCCCTGGCCATCGTCCGCATGAGAATCACGACGTCCTTCTGGGGGATGCCGGAATCGACCAAGGCGCGGATATGCGCCGCCAGCGCATTGGCCTCATCGGCATGCTTATCTTTTCCGCATACGCTGGAGTCGACCAGGACCAGGCTCGCTCGATTGGGCCCGAACACCTCATCCGCCTGCGGATCATGTGCGGCGTCAGAACCTGGCTCAAGCTTTGTGTACTCGCTGGGCCAAAACGGCTCCGCCCCGAACAAGTCGTTGAAGAATGCGAGCAGCGCTGGGTCCGAACGGTAGTTGATGCTCAGTGGAAGCGTCTCAGTAGAGCGTCCAGCCTTGTCCCTGAAAAGACCCACGTCTGCATGCCGGAAACGATAGATGGACTGCTTCTCGTCGCCCACCGACACGAAACCGTTTGGTGAGATGGCCTCGATTAGCCGTACTTGCATCATGTTCGTGTCCTGGAATTCGTCCACCATCACCGATGTGAACTGCGAAGCGTACTGTCGTGCGATCTTTGGATGTTGTTCGAACAAAACGGCTAGGGTGATCTGGAGATCCTCGAAGTCTAGGATCTGCGCTTTGGACTTGAGTGCTGAGAAGACCGACTGATATTCGGTCACGAGTTGCAGGAACGCCGATTCGAGCGGCTCGACGGCTATCTGTGCGGCGGCCAGAGCGACCTCGGCCAATAGCGTCTTGCCCTCTTCGGCCAGGTCCTTTGCCTCCTGCGACCCTCGTTTGGCCTGCTTGGAGGCCAGTGCCAGCAGCGCGACGCTTCGCGCGTCTTGCCGACCATCACGCATTCGTCCGAGCGCGTCACACACCTCGCGAACTGCGACCATGTTGGCATCGACTGTCGCGTTGCTAGGCTGCAGATTCCCCAAGGCTCCAAGGAGTTTCTCAAGGCCATAGAGCATTGAACCAATTTGCTCCGGCGTCACGACGAAGCGCCCGACGCTCGTGGCCACCCCCCCGAGCGACCTGAGTTGCTCAGCGACCTTTTCGACTGCCGAGTACAGGTTTGTACTGCCAAATAGGGCGACCAGCTGAGCAGTCGCGCCTCCGCTGTCCAAACCGCGCTTGGCCGCCTGCTCAAATGCCTCGCGCCGCAATACGCCGAGCTGCACTTCGGTACCCACGCTGAACATCGGATCGATGCCAGCTTCGAGAGCGTGCCTGCGAAGTAGGCGCGAACACATCCCGTGGATGGTCGAGATCCATGCAGATTCGATTCCCTTCGCGACCGGCTCGAGCTCAGGTGTTTCCGACATGCGGTCCCGGATCCGCTGCGCAATCTCCCCCGCAGCCTTCTCGGTGAAGGTGATGGCCAGCACAGAGTCCAATACAGAGACGCCAAGTTCATGGGCAGCACTCGCGTATCTCTCCGTGAGGACTCTGGTCTTGCCTGAGCCCGCGCCCGCCATCACGGACAGATCAGGTGCCGAGGACTCGATCGCCGCCTTCTGTTGAGGATTGGCGTCGTGTGTCATGTCAGCGCCTTATTGCACCATGAGCGGGTCTTACAGTACTTGCAGGAGTTCTCTCCTAGCGGCTCTCTCGGAATGTGTCCTTGACGAATGCCCGCCGCCGCGCCCGCGGCCCTGCTTATGGCGGATGCGACGATATCCGAGATGCACGCTCCTGTGTCCGTGGAGACCAGCTCGTCGCCGAACACAAGCTCAGGATCGTACATCCCCCGGCTTCGCTCAGTGGGCCTTCTGGGGCCGAGGCCTCTATAGAAACTGCCTGCGATTGTTCCGCCGAGGAGCCTACGAGCCACCTCGGCATAAAGTGGGGCCTGAAGCACCCCATCTGCCTCGAACCGAGCCTGGGGTTTGGTCTTTCCTGTCTTATAATCGATCACCACTAATCGGTCCCCTGCCCGGTCAATCCTATCCACTTGCCCGCGAAGCGCGAACCCGTCGAACTGGACTGCCGGATCTTGCCCTCTTCCGAATGACCACTCAAGCAGTTGCGGCGTGTATCCCGGCAGGTAGCGCGCATCACGTGCGACTAGGTCGCTCACCAGACGCCTGACTTCCATGGCCATGAGAGCGTCTCGCAAGCGACCCTTTCCGAGTTCCTGCGCAAGAATGCCGTCGGCTACTCTCTCAGCGTGCGATAGACACTCCTCGAGGTTCTCAGGGGTCACCCGCTTTACCCCAAGCGCCGCCTGGAGTCCGTCGTAGAAGCTCCACAGTGACTTGTGCGCGAGGTTACCCCGCACCAACGGGTCTGAGTCCTCTTCAAGCGGCTGGGGCCGCACGAAGCGCCCGTAGTACCACGAGTGCGGACACTGAAGGTAGGTCTCCAGCTCCGTTACCGAAAAAGTGTCCCTGCCAGCCAGATGCTCGAGCACGCGCATGTCTGAGATGGAGTCCGACGACGCCTCGGCGCGCGCTGCAGCTCTCCCTATCTGCTCAATGTCTCTTCCGACACCGGACATCGCCACTGTACGAAGAGCGCGTCTGACGAGGTCAGGCGCCGCCGGGTGGACGCCGAGATCCGCAAAGGCCAGAGTTCTAGATGGCGGGAGCTCTCGCTCTTCTGACCCGTTCGGACGATACATCTCTAACAACTCCTCGAGCAGCGAGGATTCGCGCAGAGGGCGCCCGTCGGAATCTGCCTCCTGCCGACTGAGCACCAGTCGTTTCGAAGCTCGAGTAACTGCGAGATAGAACCAAAGTCGCTCCTCGGCAATCCCTCCATCACGCGGAACATCCACGCCCAGAGCAGCGAGCTCATCGACGATTCGCCCGGACGTGAATATCCCGTCTGCCTGCTTGCGAGGAAACTCGCCCGATGTCAGGCCCCCTATGATGACGCAAGCGAAACGACGCCCGCGAACACGCTCCACGTCCATCACCTGGACGTGTCCGGGCCGCTCCTGCATCGGAACAGCCACCTGAGCGACCACGAGCACTTCGCGCAGCCCGAGCGGATCGCACGTGAGCGCATCGAGCTCAGACAGGTCGTCGATCGCCTCGCATAGCCTGCGTTGCGCCGCCGCGTCAACCATCGCCTCAGCCTCAAGCCCGGCGCCAGTGCGCCCGTGACCGTGAGCGAGCAGAACTCCTGCAAGTTCTTTCCAGTTTGCGGCGTTCTCTGCGTTTACGCCCGCTTGCGCAAGCCCCACGGCGATGCGGACCATACGGCGCGTGGACGCATCGATGCGCTCTAAGCCATTTATCAGAGACTTGAAGCCTTCAACCGTCCCCTGACGGCGCCACATGGCGTCCAACCGGTCCACATCTGCTGCGGCCAAACCAGCGTACCCACTGCCGAGGAATGCCACGAGATGCGTACGGCGCCCGGTCGCCGCGAACTCGAGCATGGTCAGAACCGTGCGTCCCAGTCCCGTCTCGCCGAACTTGATTCGAACGTCGAAGTCCACAGGCACCCCTGCTACCGAAAGGGCTCGGCGCAGAGCTGAGAAGTGTCGGCGTGTGTCTCTGTAGATCACCGCTATCTGACCAGGCTCGATTCCATCCTGTATGGACGCGACCACCTCAGCGACTATGCGCTCGGCTTCTGCCTCTTCGCCGTAAGCCACGGACAGCAACACATCTCCGCGCGCGGTGGTGCGGGCGTGCGGAGCAAATAGCCCGCGCGCAAGGTCACCTAGTTCCCCGGATGCATCGGGGCTCTCGTCGGCGACCCGAACGCTTTCGGCGCGCTTGCTGATTCTCTCAACCAGCTCATCGGTGGCCTGAGTTGCCGTGTCGCCAGTGCCCCCAGACAGAGCCAGCCACACGTCGACTCCTGAATCTGCCGCCGCGAGAAGGAAGCGCTCCTGAGCTGCGGTGAGATCATCGAAACGATTTGCGATGACTGGGCCTTCGAATCGAATATCGCCTGCTCTGTCCGCGAGCACTCCGGTCGCCTCCGACAGCTCCACAAGGCCATGGGCCACAAGTGATCCATGATACAGAGCCAGCGATTCGGCGATCTTGCCGGCAATGCCCTGACCTGATGTGCTCGGCGACGACGAGAGGTGGCTTGCCAGACGCTCAAGCATCACGCCAAATCCGCGTGTTTCCGCCGAAGCTGTCAGATTGCGGATTCCGCTCTCGGCGATCGCGGCGCGCAGAAGGGCTGAGCGCTGGATCGGGGTCACGATCTGTCTTCCATCGCCATGGGTTTCCCAAAGCCCCGCAAGGTACCGGTCGATTTGCTCGACGCGCAGCATGACAAGGTTCTTGTTAGTTGCCAGATCACGGCGCGCTCTGGCCACATCGGGTGCTGAGGGCAACAGGATAGTCGGCACGGCGGTGCGCGATGCGCTCGCCGCTACTGCATATAGAATCCCCGTCTTGCCCGCGTTGGGTCTACCAGTGACTAGTCGCAACGGCACCGGCGCCTCCTCTCCCCGCCTCTACGCGAGGATGGTCTCACGCGGGTCTGACATCAACTGGGGGCTTGCGCTTGGGTGTACTTCTGCACACCCTCACGGATCTCGCGGACCCGACGCCACGCAACGGCCTCGTCTCTACCCAAGTAGTGCTCCACGCGGCCACCAAGCGCCTCTGCCGCGTGCTCAGCGCGTTCGGCGACCGTACGCGCTACATCAGCCGCCCTCAGCGCCTCATCTGCAAGCCGTCTGCGGGTCTTGACCCCGCTAGATGGAGCGAATAGCAGCCCGACGATCAGGCCTACGGCCAGACCGGTCAAAGTGCCGATGACGAAGTACTCCGCGCGCTGTCTCATGAAACCTCATCTCCTGCCATCCCAGCCACGGCACCCTCGGTAAGCGCGCGAAAGATGCGCTCCAAGTCCTCCTCGCCGTGGAATTCAATCTCTATCTTGCCCTTCTTGTCGTTCTGCTTCACT
>JAURYZ010000072.1 GCA_030653635.1 Coriobacteriia bacterium
GAAACGCTCATCTACCGCGCGCTCATGGAGTCCGCGGCTTCAGAGCACGGCGCTCGCCGCAAGGCGATGAAGTCGGCCACCGACAACGCCTCAGAGATGATCACGACTCTGACGCGCAGCTACAACCGCGCTCGTCAGGCCGCGATCACTCAGGAGATCGCAGAGATCGTGGGCGGCGCCGCCGCTCAGGAGGACTAGATGGCAGCCACTGAAACGAAGGATATACACATGAATGTCGGACGAATCGTGAGAATCGTCGGACCGGTAATCGATGCGGAGTTCGCCCCTGACGCCATTCCGGCGATCTACACGGCGCTCAAGATCGACGTCGAGACCCCGGTCGGACATCTCAAGACGATCGCGGAGGTGCAGCAGCACCTCCCCAACAACCAGGTACGCGCCGTCGCCATGAGCACGACAGACGGCCTGACCCGCGGCATGGAGGTCATCGACACCGGTGCCCCCATGCAGATGCCGGTCGGTCCCTCGACGCTCGGCCGCATCTGGAACGTCATGGGCGAGCCCATCGACGGTCTGGGCATGCCCGAGGTTGAGGATTACTACCCGATCCACCGCCCAGCTCCTGAGTTTGACCAGCTGGAGCCCAAGACCGAGATCTTCGAGACCGGCATCAAGGTCGTTGACCTGCTCGAGCCCTACATCAAGGGCGGTAAGACGGGCCTGTTCGGCGGCGCTGGCGTCGGCAAGACGGTCATCATCATGGAGCTCATCAACAACCTCGCCATGCAGCACGGTGGTACCTCCGTGTTCACCGGCGTGGGCGAGCGCACCCGTGAGGGTACCGACCTTTGGCTCGAGATGAAGGAATCGGGCGTCATCGAAAAGACGGCGCTCATCTACGGCCAGATGAACGAGCCTCCCGGAGCGCGTCTGCGCGTCGGTCTGGCGGGTCTCACCGCGGCCGAGTACTTCCGCGACCAGGGCCAGGACGTGCTCCTGTTCGTGGACAACATCTTCCGCTTCACCCAGGCGGGCTCTGAGGTGTCGGCGCTTCTGGGTCGCATGCCTTCGGCCGTTGGTTACCAGCCGACGCTGGCCACCGAGATGGGCGACTTGCAGGAGCGGATCACAAGCACCAAGACGGGCTCCATCACGTCGGTCCAAGCGATCTACGTTCCAGCAGACGACCTGACCGACCCGGCCCCGGCCACGGCGTTCACGCACCTCGATGCCACCACGGTTCTGTCGCGTTCGATCGCTGAACTCGGCATCTACCCGGCCGTCGACCCGCTTGCCAGCACGTCTCGCGCCCTTTCGGCGGACGTCGTCGGCGAAGAGCACTACCGCGTGGCGCGTGAGACCCAGCAGATCCTCCAGCGCTACAAGGACCTGCAGGACATCATCGCTATCCTCGGCATGGATGAGCTTTCCGAGGAGGACAAGCTGACCGTATCTCGCGCACGCAAGATGCAGCAGTTCCTCTCGCAGCCGTTCTTTGTGGCCGAGCAGTTCACGGGCATGACCGGCAAGTACGTCAAGCTCGAGGACACCATCCGCGGCTTCGACATGATTGCCAAGGGCGAGTGCGACGACATCCCCGAGCAGGCCTTCCGCTACAAGGGCGGTATCGAAGAGGTCCTCGAGGCTGCTGAGCAGCTCAAAGCGACCGAATAGAGGAGCGCTGAAGCAATGGCACGCACACTCATGTGCGAGATCATCACTCCGGAGCGCATCGTCTACACCAATGAGGTGGAGATGGTGGTGGCTCCCACAGTCGACGGCGAGATTGGCGTTCTGCCCTTGCACGCCCCGCTGGTGAGCGCTCTGAAGCCAGGCGAGATCCGTGTGAAGTGGGACAACGACAAGGAAGTCGAGTGGTTCGCAGTCGCCGGCGGCTACATTCAGGTGCACGAGGATAAGGTAATCATCCTCGCCGACCACGCCGTGGTTGCTTCCCAGATTGACGTCGAGCGCGCACGTCAGGCGCTTGAGCATGCCAAAGAGCGCATGGCCGCCCTGCCGCCCGAGGCCAATGAGGTCGAGGCCGACACGATGCAGGCTGAGCTCAAGTGGTGTGAGATGCAAATCGAGGTCGCAGGCCGCCGCAAGTAGCGGACGCGACAGCACCCTAGGCGGTGCATCAATTCGCCAACGAGGCGGCGGCTCTCTTCGGGAGGGTCGCCGCCTTGTTTGCTGCGGGGTGGTCTTGACGCGAACGTTCTGATATACGCGGCGGACAATCGTGACCCCGCGAAGCGCGACCGTGCGCAGGATGTTCTGGCTTGCTTGGCCGGCGAGCGCCGAGGGGTTCTGACCGCTCAGATCCTCGGGGAGTACTTCACTACGATCACTCGCAAGGCGGCCTTCCGGCAAGATCCACTGAGTGCTGCCCTGCGTATCGCGGAATACCGTCGCGATTTCGCTGTCCTCAACACGACGGCCGACGTTGTCGAAGAGGCCGCGCGTGGGGTGTGCGCTCATGGCTTCGCCTACTACGACGCGCAGATATGGGCCACCGCCCGACTCTCCGGCATCGAGGTCGTCCTAACCGAGGACTTCGCGGACGGTCGTGAGGTAGAGGGCGTGCTATTCATCGACCCGTTCAGTCCAAAGTTCGACGTCATACAATTCCTTGCCGAGGAATCCGTTCGGTGACATCTAGGTACGTGCGGTTGCGGCGCCCGCGCGTGTTCTTTAGGGTGTCGGGTACACCCGACGTGTTCTATGGATAGGGGCAATGTTGCGTTCGATCGTTGTTTCCGGGGGAAGGCGTCTTACCGGTGAGGTCACGGTAGAGGGCGCCAAGAACTCCGCACTCAAACTCATGGCCGCCGCGCTCATGGCGCCCGGCGTCTCACATATCACCAACGTGCCCGACATCAGTGATGTGGATACGATGGCCGACGTGCTGCGCGGACTCGGTGCAGTGGTCGAGCGATCAGCTCACAGCCTTACCGTCGATGCTACCGAGCTCACCTCGTTCGAGGCTCCCTACGAGATGGTCGCGCAGATGCGCGCGTCGATCGCGGTCCTCGGCCCGCTCATCGCGCGCTTGGGGCAGGCCCGCGTCGCGATGCCTGGCGGCTGCGCCATCGGCTCGCGCAAGATCGATATGCACATCCGCGGCCTCGAGGTTCTCGGCGTGCATGTTGAGCTTGGGCACGGCTACATACACGCAACCTCGCCTGAGGGCCTCCACGGTGCCAACGTGACGCTCGATTTCCCGAGTGTGGGCGCGACCGAGAACCTGCTCATGGCGGCGGTGCTCGCCAAAGGGCAGACCGTCATCGCCAACGCTGCGCGCGAGCCTGAAATCGCGGATCTCGCCGAGTTCCTCATCAGCATGGGGGCGAACATCGAAGGTGCGGGCGGCTCTGTCATCACGGTCGAAGGCGTCGAGACGCTGCATCCGGTGGACCATAGGGTGGTTGGCGATCGCGTCGAGGCTGGTACGTTCCTGGTCGCCGGAGCACTTGGAGGCGGCCCCGTGCGCGTGCGCGGTTTTGACCCGGCGCATCTGGAGCTCGTGATCGACAAGCTCGCCCAGGCTGGCTGCACTATCGAGGCCCACGACGACGGCGCGACAATCTGGCTTGAGGGTCGCGCAACCGCCATCGACATACAGAC
>JAURYZ010000083.1 GCA_030653635.1 Coriobacteriia bacterium
CCGCAAGCATCATGTACAGGATGTTCTCGGCGATCATCGAGCCTTCGGCCACGCGCCGCAGCAAGACGGCGTCAACCAGCAAGAATAGCGCGGTGATAAGCCCGAGCAAGCCCGCGGCAAAGCCGAGTCCGGCCGGAATCACGACCTCGTCCGTTACAGCGTATGCCGAGGAGGGCGCAACGAGCAGCGAGACTGCGGCTACCAGCGCGATTCTCTTTGCAAGATTCATGACACTTGCCTCCCGGGCGTGATAGCGCTTCATGCACCTATTTTCGGCAAACTACGTTGCAAAGCATAGAGTATACGGCCTGCACAGGCCCTAAAAGTGAGCCTGCGCACATCTTTCTCGCTAATCGGCTCCGCCGCCACCGCCGCCACCACCTCCACCGCCTCCACCAGAGAACCCACCGCCGCCGCCCGATGAGGAGGCCATCTCGCTTGAGGCAATCGACGCGGCCGAGGTCAACCCCGACTGCAGAGCACTGATCGGCGAGCCTCCGTATCCTGAGCTCGAGTACACCCACCAGTAGGTCATCGCGAAGCCACCGTCCGAAACAACATCCGGAATAGCGACGCGCATCTGCTCGATTACCTGCTGGGCGATCCCGAACACCACCGCGAGAACCAGGAAATGGTTCCACAAAGCCACGTGCGCAGGTGGGGCCTCTTTGAGCCGCGAGAAATCGCGCAGGTAGTTGCGCAAACCGCGGTACTTGGCGTAAAGCTCGTTGGCCTCTCTTGAACGGCGACCGGTAAAGAACCCGAGAACTCCGATCACGATGCCGCTCACAATGGCGATGACTCCGACCCACCAGGACTCTGTGAACAACGCGGCGAACAGCCCAAGCATGATCACGAGCACCCCGATGGCCACAAGGCCCACCTTCCACCCCTTGCCAGCCGCCTCCATGAACCCGAGCGCATCGACCTGGGCCTCGGCTTGGGCCTTCCAGGCGCGCATGTCCTTGGAGAACGTCTCCGCGTGGCTCTTGGCGTACTGTTTGATTCCGGCGATGCTCACCGTGTCGCCGTTGCCGATCTTGTCGAAGAGCACCGCCACGAGCGAGACGTCGAGTGGATGCGCGTCTGTCAGCCGTGAGCGGTCAACCGTAAGCGACCAGTCCCGCTCAGTTCCACCACCTATGCCGAGGAACCCCTTCTTCTCGATATCGACAGGCGTCATCGTGATAGCCCCGCGATTGGCCATGTCCATGAGAGTGGCAGCCACATCACTGTCCTCGACGGTTCCCATACGCCACAGAGCCCCCACTATGGCCGGATGGAGGTCCGCAGGCTCCTCGCGGAAGTACTCGCCCTTGAGCTGGGGCGCGTACTCCTTGCCATGACGCAGAAATATCACGACGGCTAGCGCCAATGCCGCAAACGACACCAGAATGCTGAGCCAGCGCACCCCGCCCACTACGAGTCTTTGGGTGCGGATTTCACTGTTCTTGCTGTCAGCCCAGCCCTTCTCCTGCTCAAGGATCTGCGTGAGTTGCGAACCGGGAGTATCTGCCGTTTGTGCCAGAGCTTCCCGAGGGAACACCGTGCGCAGTTCTACGAAGGTCTTTGGGTCAAGATGAGACACGTACAGGTCCACAGAGCCATCCGCGTTGGGCTGCACACTGCCCGATACCGGCCCGTGCCCCCACGCGCGCAGATTCTCCTCGATGGTGACGGGAACTCCGGAGGGCCAAGGAAGTGTGATGTGCACGCGCACGTTAGAAGCCCCGACGTCCCAGCGGTCGCCGATGAACTTCCAGTACAGCTCCCCGGTGTCATCCCATTTCTTGGCCGCACCGGTGACTCGGTAGGCGAGCACGAACGTCTTGGCCTCATCAGCGGAGTAATGAAACGCGTGGACCACGACAGTGCCGCCGGTGTCCTCGACCCAGTAGGTGCCGGGCGTTCGCGTGTCCAGGGGCGATGCGTCGGTGTTTGGCGCATAGGCCCCTTCGGGACCCGCGATTCCGACGACCGTGATATCAGTCCCCGGCGCGCGATCGAGCTCCCAAAACGCCCGTGTGAACTCGCCGTTGAAATCAAAGGTCCTTTGCTCAGTCACATCCAGCGAACCGTCCGAGTTGAGAGTGGCCTGGATGTCCACGGGGCCCATCGAGTAGTCCTTGGCAATCGCGATGGGCGCCCCCGCGAACAGGCACACCACCAAAAGCGCGAGCATCGACCGCAGCCGCAGCGACGATGTCGACAGCCCGGTCCACCTTCGCATATGCATCCTATTTCTCCCTCAACTTGCCGAAGAACGCCTTGAGCATCGCGGCGCTCTCTTGGGCGAGTATTCCCGAACTCACATCGAAACGATGATTCAACCGATGATCGTCATGCAGGTCATACAGACTGCCAAGCGCCCCGGCCTTGGGATCATGCGCGCCGAAGACGCAGCGCGAGACGCGGGCCTGATGCATGAGGCCGGCGCACATGGGGCATGGCTCGAGGGTCACATAGACAGTGCAGTCGGACAGCCGCCACCGCTCAAGACGGGTGGCAGCCTGGCGGATGGCCAGCAACTCCGCATGGCCCGCCGGGTCGTGATCGATCTCGCGGCGATTGTGGGCCTTCGCGACAACCTCGCCGTCACACACGACGACAGCGCCGATCGGCACCTCTCCTATGTCGGCGGCCAAGGCGGCCTGGGCCAGCGCCAACCGCATGTATACCTCGTCGGCGTCCAATCCTGCCTCCCGGAAACGCATTGTGTGCGCTCAAGCCGCGACGCTCCTGCCGCCAAGCGCGAGGCACGACGCGGGGTACCTGCGTGGATTCTACCGCGTCGCGCATGGTACGTGCGGCCTAGGCGCCTAGGCGCTTGGCAGGAATACCTGCAAAGCTCGTCGCAAGAGATTATTATGAATGAACGAGGTTACCGCCTCGCCACAGACATGTGTCCTATGAGCATGTCGGCAAAGGAGATCGAATGGCATCGGAAGACGACATTGTCGGCATCGCCGCCCTGTCCGAGGGTGATGATCAAGGCTCCGGAAACCGTAGGCTTTTGGGCGTCATTGCTCTGGTCGCCATCATCTTCATGGCGCTGTGGTTGTTCCTGTCTCAGACAGCGAATGTGCCTGATGTGATCGGTCTTCAGGAGAGCGAAGCGCTTTTAGTCATCGCAGATGCCGGATTCGTAGTTGGCAAGATCGACACGATCGCCGCTGAGGCTCCCGCTGGCGAAGTCACCGCCCAGGCTCCTGCAGGCGGCGCGCGCGCCCTCGCAGGCGCACAGATCGACCTCACCGTGGCCATGGCCCCCGGCGACGAGAGCGCTGGTGGAGATGTGGGCTCGAGCGGCCCTTCCGAGTCCGGGAACACCTTCGACCCCGATTACATCCCGCCCGACAGCACCAACACGGGCGATGGCTCTTCAGGTGGCGCAATCGCGTACGGCCCACAGGTTCCGCAGGTCCTCGGCATGTCTGAGGCCAAGGCGCTGTCGACGCTGAAGGCTGCGGGATATGCTCCCGTAGTCGGGGGGCGTGGTCCTTCGACCACTACGGTGGCCGCGGGGCTCGTGTACTACCAAGATCCCCCACCGGAGGCTTTTGCTGCCCGCGGTAAGACCGTGGAGATTTGGATCTCCACCGGCTCGCTCACGCACGGCATACCCTACGAGGAGCCGGAGTAGCCGCGGCAAGGCTCACCCGGGCACGCCGACGCGTGCTATTCTCCCAGTTGCGCCCCGCGGAGGGGTGGCAGAGTGGACGATTGCGGCAGTCTTGAAAACTGCTGACCTGCAAGGGTCCGTGGGTTCGAATCCCACCCCCTCCGCCAGTGCGTGACCGCACGCACGCGCCTTGCTACAATGGTGGCCGTTTCGCCGCCTTCGTGCGGTATGCGGAGAGTTGGCCGAGTTGGTTGAAGGCGCTCGCCTGCTAAGCGAGTAAGGGGTTTAGAACCCCTTCGAGGGTTCGAATCCCTCACTCTCCGCCAGTTGACATCTCGTCTGCCCCTTGGCAGACTGACCAAGCCCCTTTTGGGGGTACGCGCCGTTAGCTCAGCTGGATAGAGTATCTGACTACGAATCAGAAGGTCGCAGGTTCGAATCCTGCACGGCGCACCATGGATATCGATAAGACCCCGCCTGAGTGCGGGGTCTTTTCCGTCACCCTGCACCCGTTTTACAACTCACATCATATTGGTGCGTTTTCCGACTCGTAGGTCGTACATACTCGGCACGATAATTGCCAGTAGCGGCTTACCATCAATGAACCGAAGGGGATCCGTGCCCGCTCTCGACAACATACGCAGAATCTCTGCGGCCATGGTCATCATCATTGCGATGGTCGCCGTGCTGCTGCCGCTGTGCATGATGGTCGGCTGCGGAATGGGATTCAGCGAGATGATGGACGCCCCCGCGTTCGGTGTAGGCGCCGCATGTGTAAATGCGATGGGTAGCAGCGCTCAGGCAGCTCTGGCCGCAGGTAACCCGCAATCGCTTATTCTGCTACTGGTCGCTGTGCTCGGCGCGATTCTCGTTCTGTTCGCGCCTTCACTCTCCGTGCGCCCATCGTACGCAGTAGCAAAGTGCCCGCCGGACGCCCCACGCGACCCGCTCGGGGTCCGCCTCATCGTTTAGATTCTCCCTCGTGACCACGTGAGCCGCGCTTTAGATTCATGCGCTCATGTGGTGCTCGCGCGTTCCTAAACGGGGACGTCGCTCTCCGCTACCCCTTCTCACGAGGAGAATCCGCCGTGCTGGCACTGTCTTTATCCATGCTTACTTTGGGACTCGTCACGAGTATCCATTGCGTTTCAATGTGCGGCCCAATGGTCGTCACCTACGCCGTCAAGGGCGAAGAGGGCGGGCCGTGGTATCGCAAACTCGTTCCCAATCTCGCCTACCAGCTGGCCAAAATCACAAGCTATGTGATTGTTGGCCTGGCCTTGGGGGCCATCGGTTCTGCATTCAATATCGACGGTGTACGCCCATATGTCATGCTCGTT
>JAURYZ010000091.1 GCA_030653635.1 Coriobacteriia bacterium
TGCGATTCCAAGGACGCTGTACCACGCGCCCAACGGGCACAGCCAGCGGCACCATACGGGCCCAAACAGCATGGACAAGACAAATGCGAGCACGAAGACCAGGGCAAAGACCGGGTTCGCGAAGCCTTGGATGGTCTTCACGTCGGCAACCCACATGTATGGGAGCTGGCGAAAGTCCACTGCCTCTTGTATAGGGACCATCAGCAGAACTATGAACACTGCTGCGGCGATGAGGTATCTAAATGAACGACCGATCAGATCAAGCCACCGCGGCAAACGCAGGTTGTGACCACCCATAAGCCTGCGGCCAGCCAACGCAGCGGACTCCCAAACGGTGCCGAGAGGACAGATCCAACCACAGAAGCCGCGCTTGAACAGTAGAGATGTGAGAACTGCGGCGATGATGATCACAAGTCCCGCCGGCAGCAAGGTGTCCCATCCCCCGCCCTTTATCCACGCAAAGAAGCTAGTGAAGTGACCCACGGGCAAAAGTCCCGCGACGGCCTCAGGGCGATGAACATAGGGGCCGTCGCCACTCGCCCAACGCACGAAGGCGAGAAGCCTACTCACCGCGAACAGGAAGAAAACAAGGAAGCCCCACCGGACCACCATCCGCGATGTGAGCGTATCTCTGAGTTTGATCAGCCATTCGGGCATCCGGCGACTCCCGTTCGTATGTTGTTCAGTACTGTCGTCCGAGGCCGGGGGGTCTTTGGCGCATAGCGCGCTCAGCGCGACATACTAGCACTCGGACACCTCAGGCAGCCGAGCGCACGGAACCTCCATAGATTCCCGCGCATATGCATACACCTCGGGTATCATCGACTACAGAACCTACCTGCAGCAAGGGAGCTGAGATGCCAGCCGTACTGATGGTCATCGCACCCGAGATGTTCCGTGACGAAGAATACGAGCATCCTCGTGAAGTATTCGAGCGCCGCGGAGCGACCGTGACCGTAGCGAGCACTGAGACCGGCATCTGCAAGGGCCGGTTCGGGCTTACCGCAATTGCCGACATCGCGCTTCGCGATGCATCTGCCGAGGAGTACGACGCTGTGGTATTCATCGGCGGTAAGGGCGCGCAGGTGTTCTTTGAGGATCAGTCAGCGCTGGGCTTGGCCGCATCCATGTACAAGGCGGGTAAGATCGTCTCGGCGATTTGCATAGCACCAACGATACTGGCCAAAGCCGGACTACTTTCAGGCAAGCGGGCCACAAGCTTCCCCAGCCAAGAATATGTCCTGCGCGCTGCCGGCGCGCTCTATACAGGCAATCCCGTCCAAACCGAGGGCCGCATCGTGACCGGTATCGGCCCGGAGTCCGCATATGGATTCGGTGAGGCTGTCGCTGACGCCATGTCCCTTCCTTCTACCTGATCACACGGAGGAATCATGATGAAGATGTATCGCTGCCGAATCTGTGGAGAGACCTTCCTTGGCTCTGAAGCGCCGAGTCATTGTCCCTTCTGTGGTGCGCATCGCGAGCTCTTTGTGGATACCTCCGAGTATCCCGAAGACATTAACGCTGTCGATCTGACCGAGGTCGAGCGCAACGACTTGATGGAGACCATCGAGCTGGAATTGAGCAACACGCGCTTCTATCTGCCATGGCCGCCTACCGCGACGACCTGAAGCTCGCCTCAGCTTACAAGCGGCTCGCGAAGATTGAAGCCGAGCACTGCTCGATCTTTTGTAAACTCGCTAGCGTCGGCAAACCGGCTGACCTCATGGTGCCCAGCGACGCGCCTGATGACTGGTGCGCAAACATCGCAGAATCGAAGCTTCGCGAGACTCGCGCATCAGCCTTCTATGGGCAAGTCGTGGCGCGCGCGACGAACGAACGCATCCGCGAGGTCTTTGCGGCGGTAAGTGCTATCGAGGCTGACCACATGTTGCTAGACGACTTGGCCGCCGAGATGTCGAACTGCTAAAGGGGCGCACAGCTCCCTAAATCTCCGGAGGCTTTGACGAGTCTCTGCGGTCAGTCGGGTCCAAGAAACGGCTGAATGGCCGCAAGCAGGATGGCTGCGTCGATCTGGGCCGATGGAATCAGGAACGCTTGAGCGCTAGCTCGGGAGATCCTGCCTGCCACATGCAAGGCCGCGATATCGGCCAGTGTCTGGTATGCGGACACGCGAAATCGGCATCTTCCATCACGCGTGACAATTGCCGAAGAAACGAGATCAGCGCTGGCTTGATCGTCAGTGATGATCAATGCCTCCCTAGCCCCTACCCCGCGGTCCACGACATCATTAAGCTTGAGCAGCAAGTCGGCGGCGCCAGCTGCTGAGGAGATGTCGCCGACCGACCGCACGATCATCGTTACGCCACTTGAAGATGTCCAGATGCCCTCGGGTGATATGTCGAAACCTAGCGACGCACCACGCTCCATTGTTTCTTTTCGCAGTTCCGCGCGTCGCCTACTCTCGTCCTCATCGCGCACAGTGTGTGTTGCCAGAAGTACATCAGGAACCGCCTGAGCCGCCTCAGCGCGCAGTTCGCGCAGTTCATCGGGCCCAAGATTGGAAGAGTGTTCAAACTGGATCGAACTTTGGGCCAGCAGCGCTTCAGCCACGGCCGGATTGGTGACTGAGAGCTCAATCCCGAGCGCGTCGATAATCGTGGGCTCCGTGCTGTCGAAGCCACCAGGACTCTCAATAGGGTCCCCGGAAACGTCAGCATCAAATTCGGGATCCTGTGTCGAGTAGGTCATGATGTCGTCATCCCATCGTCCGAAGCATTCGGCGACCATCTATATCCTACCGCACATTCACGTGGACGTACCGCCGACCCATTCTGAGACGCCGTTCATCGAATCGAACGTAGGGTCGCTTGTTGAGATCTTGCGACTCTGATAATTTGAACTCCCGCTTCCGGCGGGCCATGGTGGGGAAACGGTCCATGGTTGATAGCCACAGGGTGGCGAGAACCCACTGGACTTTATCAAGGAAGCCCCGGCGCCGTTCTAACGACGGCCGGGGCTTTCCCTATGTCTTGGCTAGATCTCCGAGAGGCGCGCACATTATGCGCTAGAGCGCCTTGACCAAATTTGCCATCTCGATGGCCGCGAGAGCTGCGTCCCAGCCCTTGTTCCCTGCTTTGGTGCCCGCACGCTCGACGGCCTGCTCGATCGAATCGGCCGTGATGATACCGAACATTACCGGTACACCGGAGTCCATCGAGGCCTTGGCGATGCCTTTGCTGGCTTCGGATGAGACGAACTCGAAGTGGGGCGTACCTCCGCGGATGATCACGCCAAGCGCGACGACGGCGTCGTAGCGCCCGGAGTCGGCAAACTTCTTGGCTACAAGAGGGATCTCAAACGCGCCAGGTACCCAAGCTACGTCGATGTCTTCCGCTGCAACTCCGTGACGCACCAGGCCGTCGATGGCGCCGCCATGCAGACGCGAACTAAGAAGCTCGTTGAATCTGCTGATGACGATACCGATCTTGAGTCCGGTCCCTATCAAATGTCCTTCGTACGTGCTCATGGCCTCTCCTCTGCGGTCTCGACGCCGTCCAGCACGAGCCGGTGCGCCATTTTCTCTCTTTTTGTCTTGAGGTACTCGATATTCTGCGGGCACGCTGGCACCTCAAGAGGCACCTGCTCGCTCACGGTCAGCCCATACGCTTCAAGCCCGACGATCTTAGTCGGGTTGTTAGTCATGAGTCGCATGCTCGTGAGACCCAGATCAACAAGAATCTGAGCACCGATTCCGTAGTCACGCAGGTCGGGCGCAAAGCCCAGCGCCACATTTGCCTCGACGGTGTCCGCGCCTTGCTCCTGCAGCTCATATGCTTTGAGTTTGTTCGCGAGCCCGATACCGCGACCCTCGTGCCCGACGATATAGAGAACCACGCCTTCACCGTTGGCCTGCACACGTCGCATGGCTTCTTCAAGCTGAGCGCCGCAGTCGCAGCGAAGCGAGTGGAACACGTCACCCGTCAAACACTCTGAATGAACTCGGACGAGAACATCAGGCTTGCCGGCAACATCACCAGCGACAAGCGCCATATGCGTAGAACCGTCAACCTCCGACGTGTAGCCATAGCCTGTGAACTCACCGAAAAGTGTGGGCATACGTACGGTGGACGTGCGCCTCACTAGGATCTCGTTGCGTCGGCGGTAACGGATGAGATCCGCCACAGTAATCATCTTGAGCCCGAAACGCTCGGATGCCGCCTCGAGCTGCGGCCTTCGTGCCATCGTGCCGTCTTCGTTCATAATCTCGCAAATGACGCCGGCCGGGTACAAGCCAGCCAGTCGAGCAAGGTCGACCGCCGCCTCGGTGTGTCCTGCGCGCTCAAGAACCCCACCGGGACGTGCACGCAGCGGGAACACGTGCCCTGGTTGCGAAATGTCATCGGGGCGCGTGGCCGCATCGATGGCCGCATGGACGGTCGTAGCTCGGTCCTCGGCGGATATGCCTGTTGTGATTCGGCCCTTGGCACCGATGGAGACGTGGAATGCTGTGCCCTGCACCGAGGTGTTATGCCCGGTCATCGGAGGGATGCGCAGCTCCTCGAGCCTCTCAGCGGCAAGCGGCATGCATATGAGGCCGCGACCGTTGGTGGCCATGAAGTTAATCGCAGCAGGTGTGACCTTCTCGGCCGCCATGACCAGGTCGCCCTCGTTCTCGCGATCCTCGTCATCGACCACAATGAGCATGCGCCCGGCGGCGATCTCGGCGATTCCCTCCTCGATGCTTGCGAAGGGTCCGTGCTCTGATTCTGGTGTCGTCACTCAGTCACCGTCCGTCCGCGAACTCGCGCAGCAGGTCCGAAAGCCCACGGCGGGGCGCGCCCTTGGGTTCATCCTCAACACCCATATAGCCGCCCACGAAACGCTTCACGTACTTAGCCATCATGTCGACTTCGATGTTGAGTGCGGACCCGATGGCTTTGTCCTTGAGAGTCGTGGACTGTTCGGTGTGCGGGATGACCGCAGCCGCGAAGCTATCGTCACGAACGTCAGCGACCGTGAGCGAGATGCCGTCTATCGCCACGGAACCCTTGGGCACGATGAACTCCATGAGTTCCTCAGGCGCCTGGAACTGGTAG
>JAURYZ010000101.1 GCA_030653635.1 Coriobacteriia bacterium
GCCGGTCCGGATCCCGCGGCCCTACCTGCGCAAGCTTCCGGTCGATGAGCCACTCGTGACCGGTACACGCGTGATCGATACGTTCTTCCCGCTCATGAAGGGCGGCGTGGCGTGCATACCGGGACCGTTCGGGGCGGGCAAGACCGTCACCCAGCACCAGATAGCCAAATGGAGTAACGCCGAAGTCGTCATCTTCATCGGCTGCGGTGAGCGCGGCAATGAGATGACCGACGTGCTCATGGAGTTCCCCGAACTGGTGGACCCGTACTCCGGCGAGCCGCTCATGAAGCGCACCGTTTTGGTTGCGAACACCTCGAACATGCCGGTCGCCGCCCGTGAAGCGAGCGTGTACACGGGTATCACGATGGCGGAGTACTTCCGCGACATGGGCTTTAATGTCGTGCTGCAGGCCGACTCCACGAGTCGCTGGGCTGAGGCCATGCGAGAGATATCCGGTCGTCTCGAAGAGATGCCCGGTGAGGAAGGCTTCCCCGCGTACTTGGGCACCAAGCTTGCCGCGTTCTACGAGCGCGCCGGCAAGGTCGCAACCCTCGGTGGACCGCTACCGGCAGGCAGCGTTTCGCTCGAGGAGTCCGTATCGCACAAGGCCGTCGGTGGTATCGCTGGGCCTGCGGGCCACGAGTCAGACGAGTCGCGCCAGCGCATCGGTTCGGTCTCGGTCGTAGGGTCGGTATCGCCTCCGGGTGGTGACCTGTCCGAGCCGGTCGTACAGAACACGCTTCGCGTCGTGAAGGTGTTCTGGGCACTTGAGGATAGGCTCGCTTACGAGCGCCATTTCCCGGCCATCAACTGGCTGGTGAGTTACTCGCTCTATCTGGACAAGGTCTCCCACTACTGGAACGAGCAGGTCGGCCCGCAGTTCAGGGTCCGCCGAGACCGCTGCATGGGGATCTTGCAGCGTGAGAGCGAGCTGGCTGAAATCGCGCGCCTGGTTGGCGTGGAGGCCCTTTCTCCCGAGGAGCAGGTGCTCATGGAGACTGCCAAGTCCATCCGCGAGGACTTCTTGCAGCAAAATGCGTTTCGCGACGATGACCAGTTCACATCGCTCGCCAAGCAAAACGAGCTGCTCAAGATGATTTTGCTGTTCCACGAAAAAGCGGTCGATGCGCAGCGTACAGGCGGCGCACTCAAGGACATCTTTGCCGCTCCGGTCCGCGAGCGGATCGCGCGGGCAAAATACCTGACCGAGGACAACCTGGGCGAGTTTGCCCAGATCGCGTCCGATATCGAGACGCAACTCGTCGCCGAGGGTGCCGAGGAGGGAGTCCGCTAGATGGAGCGCGAATACATGACAACACGCGACATCGTCGGCCCGCTGATGCTGGTCGAAAATGTCGCCGACGTGACCTATGGCGAGCTCGTTGAGCTTGAGTTCCCTAACGGTGTCCGCTCGCTGGGCAACGTGCTCGAAGTCAACGAGGACGTCGCGCTCGTGCAGGCCTTCCAAGGCACGCAGGGCTCGAACCCCTCGCAGACGAAAGTGCGATTCCTCGGCAGGGGTCTTACGCTCGGAGTCTCGCGCGACATGCTCGGGCGTGTGTTCGACGGCCTCGGTCGCCCGCGCGACGGCGGTCCCGAGATCTTGCCCGACGAGCGCCTCTCAATCTACGGTTCGCCGATCAACCCGACGGCGCGCGACTTTCCCGATGACTTCATCCAAACGGGCGTGAGCTCGATCGATGGACTGAACCCGCTCGTGCGCGGACAGAAGCTCCCGATCTTCTCGGGTTCGGGTCTGCCGCATAACCAGCTCGCAGCACAGATCGCGCGCCAAGCGGCCGTGCTCAACCGCTCGGACGATCCGACCAAGGTCGGCGAGAAGCTCGAGGGTGATTTCGCCGTCGTCTTCGCCGCCATGGGCATCACTTTTGAGGACGCCGACTTCTTCATGAGCGAGCTTCGCAACACCGCCGCCATCGAGCGCGCGGTCATGTTCCTGAACCTAGCCGATGACCCGGCCGTCGAGCGCATCGCGACCCCGCGTATGGCGCTTACCGCCGCCGAGTACTTGGCGTACGAGTGCGACATGCACGTGCTCGTCATTCTCACGGACATGACCTACTACTGCGAGGCGCTGCGCGAGGTGTCGGCTGCACGCAAGGAAGTGCCCGGTCGCCGAGGATTCCCCGGCTACCTCTACACCGACCTCGCATCGTTGTATGAGCGCGCCGGTCGTATCAAGGGCAGAAAGGGCTCGATCACCCAGGTGCCGATCCTCTCGATGCCTGACGATGACAAGACGCACCCCATCCCGGACCTCACCGGATACATCACCGAGGGGCAGATCATCCTCGACCGCAACCTGCATCGCTCCGGCGTCTACCCGCCGGTCGCGGTGTTGCCCAGCCTCTCGCGTCTCAAGCAGAAAGGCATCGGCGGCGGAAAGACCCGCGAGGATCACGCCGACCTGTCCAACCAGCTGTTTGGTGCGTACGCCCGCGGGATCCAGGCCAAAGAGCTCGCGGTCATCCTGGGCGAGGCGGCGCTATCCGACACCGATCAGGCATACGTGCGTTTCGCCGACTCGTTCGAGCGACTCTT
>JAURYZ010000102.1 GCA_030653635.1 Coriobacteriia bacterium
CCGACCGAACACGTACGCGGTCACGAAGCCGAACAGGAAGATTCCCCACGCACCCGCAATACCCTGCACGTTCTGGCGCAGCATGTTCTCCCATGTCGCCGTGTAGCGCCCAAGCGCAGCTGCCTCGGCCCACGCACCGCCCGCCTTGGCGAGTGCGGCGCCCGCATCTCCTGACTTCATGGCAAACGAACTGCCGATGGCAATGAGCCCGTACGCCACCACCGCGATGGCCGTCCACAGCGGAACCTTCGCACCCTTGAGCTTCATGAACTCGGCCTTGATCGCACGCATCATCGCTGCATCCCCCGTTTTCTCGTCGGCTGCGTCTCAGGCGCGGCCTCTTGATCGTTCGAACCCCCGGTGAGCTTCACGAAATGGTCTTCAAGGCTCTCCTCGGACATGCGCATCGAGGTGATCGCCACACCGGCCTCTACAAGCACGCGGTTGAACTCGTTCGCGCGCTCGAAGTCGCTGTAGATGCGGATCCCGTTCTCCTCTCGGACAACGAAGTCGTGCAGCCCGCATGTCTCTTCGAGTGCCCATGTCGCGCGCTTAGTGTCGGACACGGCAAACTCCAGGTACTCGCGATTGCGCTGCCTCAGCTCTTCGTAGCCGATCTCCTCGATCAGACGACCCTGGTGAATAATGCCGATGCGGTCCGCCAGCTGCTGCACTTCCGAGAGGATGTGGGTCGAGAGGAACACGGTGATGCCCCGCTCGGCCGACAGGCTCTTGAGCAGCTCTCGAATCGCGGCGATTCCCACGGGATCGAGCCCGTTTGTGGGCTCATCGAGGATGAGAACCTCGGGCTTATGCAAGAGCGCACGCCCGAGTGCGAGCCGCTGACGGTTGCCGAGCGACAGCTGCCCCGCCGCGCGGTCGAGATACTCGCCGAGGTCGCACATGTCGATGACCTCGTCGACCCAATGGCTGCGCCTGAGCCCGAGCAAATCGCGCTGCATCTCGAGGTTCTCGCGCACGGTGAGGTTAGCGTACGACCCGGCGTGCTCGAGCACCGACCCGATCCGTTCGAACGCGCGCACCGCATTGGGTTTCATGCGGTTGCCGAGGATCTCGACGTAACCGTCGCTCGGCTTGGTGAGCGCTAGCATCATGCGAATCGTGGTGGTCTTGCCGGCGCCGTTTCGGCCGAGGAACCCGTAGATCTGCCCGCGACCGACGCTCAAGTTCAGGTCCTCGACCGCCCGCACCTTGCCATAGTGCTTCGTGAGCCCCTCGGTACGGATGACGATCTCGGTATTCGTACTGCTGCGCATGCGGACCCCACCTCCCTGAGTACATGGTGGATCCGTGAGCTGAAACGCCGCTTGCGCAATCCTTACATTCGGCTTAACTCCCGTCCGGCTTCGGGAACGTGAGCGTGGACTCGGCACCGCCCGCGCGCGCGCCTGCAAGCGTCACGCTAGCGCCCATACGCTCCGCAAGCTCACGCGCTATTGAGAGCCCAAGTCCAGTGCCACCCGATGGGCCGGCGACTCCGCGCTCAAAGAGGCGGTCGACGTCATCGGGAAGTCGTCCTCCGTCGTGGCCCATGCAGACCGCGTAAGCCCCGTCGCGCTCGGACATCTCCACCGAGAAGGCGATCATGCCCTCTCCGTGCTTGAGCGCGTTTGACACTAGGTTTGAGAGAATCCGGCTGAGCGCCGACGGATCTGCCTCCACCACACATGCGCCGTCGGGCAGGGAGACATCCACCCGCACATCGGTGGCGGTGAGTTGCGGCTCGAAGCCGAGGACCGAGCGCCGCACGGCCTCGGCCAGGTCGAGCCGCTGGCTTTTGAGTTCCAAGTCACCCGCATCGATGCGCGCAGAGTAGAACAGATCGTCGGTAAGCTGTGCGAGCTCGGTCGTCTTCTGCGCGAGCACGGCGAGGTACCGCCCGGGTTCGTCGCCCAGACCACGCTGGAGCGCATCGACGTACCCGGCGATCGAGGTGATCGGGGTGCGTAGGTCGTGCGATATGTTCGCAAGCAACTGACGCCGCGAGGCATCGCGTGCGCCTGCGGCCTCACGCTCTTTCTGGATCTCGTCAGCAAGGCGGTTGATCTGCTCGGCCATTCGGGAGGCGTCGTCATCTCCGGGCAGGATAACGCGGTGCGCGTAGTTCCCGCGGGCAAGTTCACCCAGTCCCTCAGAGATGCGCTGCATTCGAGCTCGCTGGCGCATGCTAGCGAACCTCCTCGAAGCGGTAGCCGATGCCCCACACCGTGGTGATGAGGCCAGGTCGGTCGGGGTTCTCCTCGATCTTCATACGCAGTCTGCGTACGTGCACCTGAACTGTCCCGAGGTCGCCGAAAGGCTCCTCACCCCACACGTGCTCGTAAATCTGCGCTTTGGTGTACACGCGCCCCGGGTGCTCGGCGAGCATACGCAGTATGTCGAACTCCTTGGCAGTGAGGTCGACATCGCCACCTCGCACCGTGACGCGCCGCCGGCTGACATCGATACGCACGTCCCCGTCTGCGATCGTCTCGTCCGTGCCCGCAGCTGCTCCACCTGCTCCCGCGTACCGCCGCAAGTGCGCCTTGACCCGCGCGACGAGTTCCATCGGGCTGAAGGGCTTCGTGACGTAGTCATCGGCCCCGATGCCGAGACCCACCGCCTTATCCACGTCGGAGTCGCGCGCCGAGAGCATGATAATGGGGATGTCCGAGCGCTCGCGCAGGAGGCGTGCGAGCTCGAAACCGTCGATATCCGGAAGCATGACGTCGAGGATGGCGAGTACCGCCGGACGCTCGTCAAACGCACGCAGCGCTCCGGCGGCGTCCTCAGCCGAAACGACCTCGTAGTCCTCGGCCTCGAGATTGAGCCGCACGACCTCACGAATCGCCGTTTCGTCATCGACAACCAAGATGCGTCCCCGCATGCGCACTCCCTCCAGTACGTGTGACACTGAGTGTGCCATCACTGGGATGCTTTCGGGAACATCTTAGGGAGATTCATGGCCAACAGCTGCGATCTCGTCGCCGACGCCACGAACGTGAAAGGCGACCTTTCCGGCGTTGACGTTACGCCCACTCGCAGACCAAGGTGCCCAAGCGTTCTGCGCAGGTTCTGCGCAGGCGGCGGCGGTGTTGTCACAGGCTGGCGCATCATATAATCTGATTGTCAGATTGGAGCTGATGCGCGATGTCCGAGACGCTCACCGTCACCGAGGTCGTCCGCCACTTCGCGGACTACGTCAACCGCGTTGCGTACCGGCGTGAGTCCTTCGTGCTTCTCCGTGGCAACAGACCCGTCGCTGAGTTGAGGCCTCTTCCGACTGGCAGGCGGCTCGCGGAGCTGCCCGGGCTGCTGGCAGCGCTACCCCGCTTGGACGATGCTGGGGATTTCGCGGCGGACCTCGAGACCGTGCGAAGCGAGATCGCACGTGGGAAGCTGGTCGATCCGTGGCTGTCCTCATAGACGCGAGCATCCTCATCGAGGCCGAGCGCGGTCGGCTGGATCTCGAGCCCCACGTGGCTCGTCGCGCTGATGAAGAGTCGTTCCTCTCGGTCATCACGGCCAGCGAACTCCTGCACGGGGTCCATCGAGCTACTCGACCGGACCAGCGTGCACGACGCTCCGCGTTCGTCGAGGGGATCTTGGAGCGATTCCCTCTCTTGGAGATCGACCTTCCCACAGCACGCGCTCATGCGCAGGTGTGGGCTGAACTCTCCGCAACCGGAACGCTCATCGGTCCGCACGATCTATGGTTGGCGGCCGCATGTATCTCGCACGGGCTCACGATGGTCACAGCGAACACGAGGGAGTTCGAGCGCGTTCCGGGGCTGCAGGTGGAAACCTGGAGCGACGCCTGAAGGGATTCGGCTCGCACAGAACCAGCGGAGCGCGTGAGGATTTGGGGGGCGGGATGCCCCTGAGGTCGGTTTGAATCGAATCGACCTCATTGTGAGGCGCGACCCGAGCACTAGTTCGGTCGCTGAACCCACTCGAAATGGCGCTTCAAGTCATTGCAGTGCGTATACGGAAGACGACCATCGTGCTGTAGTCGGCCCACAACGATTCCGGGTGCAACTCCTATCGATTCCGCGAACGACCGAATTCCCGTCTTGTTGAAACCTCCTGCTGCGACGAAGTCCCGATACGCACCCGGCGGCACGAGCATATCGGCCGCGACGTTGTTTGCCTCGACCTCCGCCTCATCGGAGAGGCCGTTCGTCTCGAGGAATTCGAGCTTCTTGCCGTGGCGAAGGATGTGCGCCGCCTCGTGGAAGAAGCTGAACCACAGGTGGTCGTCAGTCTTGTAGCGAAGACCCAGCTGGACAAGCGCTCTGCGGGGACTGATCCAACGAGCGGCAGCGTGTACTCGCGTCTTGGGAAGGTCTGGTGCGAAGACAAGAGCAACCCCTGCCTTGCAGCAGAGCTCTATCAGGGCTGGCTGGAATACCTCAGGCTCCTCGATGGTCAGATGCCTTGCCTCAACCAGCGACCGCCTGAAGATGTCCTTATCGTATTCCGCACAGGCCATCCTCTGCGCCTGGACTTCACCGTACCGAAGCCACGCCGAAAGAGCGAACTGGTCCACGTCGTACGACTTCGACTGCCTAAACGCGACTGCTGGCAATCGCGCGCCCCCCCACACCTTCGTCCACTCGCGTGGTGTAGCGATCCCGAAGAACTCAAGAAGTTCGGCGACTAACTCTGGCCCGCGCGAGCGCCGTTCAATCCATTCGTACTTCGCCATCTGCCCCACGGGGAAGCAGGTCGCCCATTCGGTCTGAGCAGCCAGTTCCTCCATTGCCTTCTGGCGGGCAAGCCATTCCCGGTAGGTTCGCTCGCGATTGTTCCAGTAGGAGGCGGGCATACCAAGAACCCTCTCAAGATGGATTGCGGTCTCAGGCGTTATGGGCGCCTTGCCGTTGATGAGTTCACTCACGAACTTGTCAGTCTTGCCGAGCTTCTCCGCGAAATCGGTCTGCGACAACTCCACTGCCGCCAAGGCTTTCCTGAGCGATTCGCCAGGAGCCGAGACTCGTTCGGGGGAGTAGATGTTCTGTCTATTTACCATGCGTGTTCTCCACTCCAAGGATCTCCGCTGATCTGACCCAGGCCAAGTCAATGCCGCCGTCTTCAAGTTGCGGAAGTGGGTCGTCCGCCGACCTGAATAGAAGCCGATAGGGATGCACCAAGTCGAGAGAGAAGACCCCCTTGAGGTTTCCTGTCAGCTGATGACATCGATGCTGCGGTAGTGTCCACATATCCGCAAGACACTCGACAGCTCCGAGGTCGTCGAGGCACTCGCGAATGAGCTCGGCCTGCCTGTCGCCATGTGCTCGCTTCAGCTCCCTGTCCGAGTTGAACTGCTTGGCGAGCTTGCCGGTCTTGAAGAACAGCTGCAACGGAAATCCACCGTTCCCGAGAAATACTTTACCGTTTCGGTTAACAGAATTCAACCAATAATTGCGAAACGGATTGCGTCTGCGCCTAACCGGATTTCGACGGTGAGCTCGCCCACTCCCACACATCCGCCTTCACGCGCTCGTAGTTCGCGTCGAGTTCGGGCTGCAAGAGAACCAGCGCGGCGATGCGACGCACCATCTCGGTGACGTAGCGCGCCTCCTCGGACTTGAGATCACGCCCCAGCAGCGCGCGCTCCCGATAACTCAGCCACTTCTTGATGACCTGGTAACCGCCGATGGTATAGCGCCACACATTGGCCGACACGCAACTCCAGTACGCGACATCGTTGAGATAGATGTCAAAACACGTCTCGCCGAGGAGGGCTATCGCGGTCTCGGCCGACATGCCGAGTGACTCGGCGTGCTCGGCGATAGCGACGCGCTCCTCATCTGTGTAGGCTCGCTCGGAGAGCGTGCCGGTCGAGGGCATGGTGATGCCGCCCTTGCCGGCGATGCCCCAGCGCGCCGTGACGGCGAGATCAGTGGCGGGGTCGAGCGGCACGGAATGCACGGCAGATAGTGCACCCATGCCAATCCCGCCCTGGAAGCCCGTCGAGGGATCCAATAGCGACGAAACCCGTTCACCCAAGACTGCTGATTCTATGAGCAGGCCCGCGGATGACGGAAGCGGGATGCGAGGCCAGTCTGCGACGAGGGCGTCTGTATTCTCTTGCCGGAATGTGGGGGCATTGAGGACTGCTACTGAATGCATGAAGGGAGCTTGCGGTTCACCCTCGGTTTCTCCGAGGTACCCCCTCGCCTTCGATGACAGGTTAGCCCTGACCCCCGATTGTGGGCACAAAGTGGCTTCGTCGAGACCAATGGATGCAGGGAAGTAGCTGGACAGACCGTTGCCCATGTTGTCACCAACATATCGTGTTACATAACCTCGATTGAATGCAGCCTTGGGTTCGCTCTGCCTCGCCTCGAGCCACAGCGTCTGCCCATCAACGTTACGCACGTATTGTGCACGCTTCTCGTCGAGCAACTTCGTCTCCGGCTCCCAATACAACCACCGCACGTCGAACGGCCTGTACGCATAAGGAATCACCTGCTCGGGGACGAATCCCTTGGCCACCAGCGCCCGTCGCGTCGCGAGCGCATCGAACCGATTGCCGGCTCTCATCACCGAAGGCCATCGTGCCGCGATTTCGGCGTCGCCGACTACGGGATCCAAGTACACTCGAATCCGCTCCACGAGCCGGTCGTG
>JAURYZ010000104.1 GCA_030653635.1 Coriobacteriia bacterium
GACGACCCTTACCGTAAGCCCATATCAGGACCCGAAAGGCGTGCGCGAGGCGGGGATGCGGGCCGCCGTGGGAGCAGGCATCGTGTACCTCGATCACGATTTTCGTGAGCTTTATCCGCGCGCGACAGTACGCTCGCGCGAGGCTGGTATGTATCGGCAGAACTACTGTGGGTGCTTGTTTTCGAAGGTTGAGGCCGAAGCGCAGCGTCTGGCTCGTCGCGATGTGCACAAGGCCAAGCGGGGGCAGTAGAAGAGGGCATTCGCACCTTGGGGCATCGGTGCCGTGACACTCGGTCAAAGTGCCCTACGTGTCGGCCTTTGGGCGCTGCGCGTCGCTCGAGCACGGGCGGTCGTCACAGCATGACGACTGCATCCCGGCCGCTGCTTCACGAGCCTTGCGATCGGCGTCCCGGGCTTTGATCTCGGGAACCTTGCGTGCGTAGCGAACCGTGCGGGTGGGCGACCATGCAGGTCCCCAGCCACGGGTTTCGCGCGCGATGAGTGCGCGTCTCAGGTCCTCGGCATCGGTACCGGGGAAAAGCGTTCGGCTCGTTCCGATCACGGAGAGCATGTGCGCGTCGCTTCCGCCGGTGGCCGCGACACGATCGCGGTTCCGGCGTTGATATCCATTTGCAAAGAAATTTGCCAAAAAGAGCAGCGGAGTCGAGTTCGCGACCTCAACCGCGTCATACTCGCATGAATCGTAGACGGACCGCTCTCCTCGGCAAAGGCCATGCTTGTGCCACCAACGAGGCGCGAACGGATGAGCGGCGATTGCGAGACCACCTTGCGCGTGGATGTCGGTGATGGTTTCGGCGGCGGGACGGCCCGGTCGCACGAGCGTGGGGGTCCACAGACCTAGGATATGGCCGTCCGAGGACTCGACCTCTTGGCCGACCACGACTTGCACGGGGTACTCGTGTGCGATCGCAGCGGCTTCGAGCGCCCCGTCGACTGTGTTGTGGTCGCAGATTGCGACAACCGCCAGATCGGTACGCGCGGACGCCCACTCGAGGACCTCGCGGGGCGTAGCTGTCCCATCGGAGGCGGTGGTGTGAACGTGTAGATCTGCGGCAGAGAGGGTGCGTCGGCGCATGGTGTGCATAGTACCCGAGGAATGGCACCGGCGCGAGGACGGGACGTATCTACGGAAGCATCACGATTCACACTTCGCACGATCCTCGCCCACACTTCGCACGATTCGCTCGCATCGTTTCGCGTCGGAGGATCGCGCGTTGTTGTATCCTGCTCGCGAACGATGCGTGGCCGATAGAGGGGTGGAGCGCAATGCGCACGGATGATTTCGACTACGAGCTTCCCAGTGGATTGATCGCACAAGAGCCGACCGTGCCGCGTGATTCATGCCGCCTGCTCGTGCTCGATCGCTCTAGTGGACAACTCAATCATCGGGTGTTCTCCGATTTGCCCGAGCACCTTCGCGCCGGCGATGTCATGGTGGTTAATGAGACCAAGGTGCTGCCCGCACGTCTCAAGGGCGCCAAGGACGAGACCGGGGGCGCCGCCGAGGTCCTTCTGCTCCGCGAGCGCTACGAGGCCACCTGGGAGTGCTTGGTCAAGCCTGGACGTCGTCTCAAGGCGGGGACTCGTATCATCTTTGGAGACGGCGATTTATTGGGGCTCATTGTTGATGAATTGGAGGATGGCGCCCGTCTGGTTCGGTTCACCCCGAGCGGAGCGGAATCGTTCCTTTCCATTGTGCACCGCATAGGCGAGATACCCTTGCCGCCCTACATCACCCGTAGCGTCGACGACCCGAGCCTCTACCAGACGGTATTCGCGCGCGGCGAACGTTCGGCCGCAGCGCCCACGGCCGGACTCCACTTCACGCCCGAGCTGATCGAGCGCATCGAAGCGGCTGGAATAGCCGTAGTGAAGGTCGAGCTCGATGTCGGCTTGGACACTTTTCGTGCAGTTGCCGAGGATGACCCTGTGGCCCACAAGATGCACAGCGAGCACTTCAGGGTTTCGCCAAGGGCGGCCGACGCGGTCAATGACGCACGCAATCGAGGTGCTCGGGTGATCGCGATTGGAACCACTTCTGTTCGCGCGCTTGAGAGTGCGTGGGACGAAGAATCGGGCAGCGTGGTCGCTCAGGAGAGGGCCACTGAGCTGTTCATCTTGCCGGGGTATCGTTTCCGGGTCGTGGATGCCATGGTCACCAATTTCCACGTGCCGCGCTCGACGCTCATGATGATGGTGAGCGCGTTCGCCGGAAGAGAGCTCGTGATGCAGACGTACGAGACGGCGATCAGTGAGCGCTATCGGTTCCTGTCCTTTGGCGACGCGATGCTCATTACCTGATGCGTGCCCGATTCACTTGAGGGGCACCCACCATGTCCAGTTCGGATTGCCCGCTGCGGGGTCGTCACCCGAGGTTCCGGGCGCGACCGCGAATCCTGCTGCGGCGTCAACCCCAGGGAGCACGTAGATCGTCACGCGGGCATTGTCCTTGCCGCCTGCTTCGAACACAGGCGAGCCGTCCTTAGCAGTTGGCTGTGAGATGCCCTGCGGCATCTGGGGCCAGACTCCGAACTTCGTGATCTCTAAGGACGCCAGACCGAAGGACGCGCCATTGAATTGTCTTACGATCGCAGTCGCGACGTGCGTGGATGTCCGACCGCCGCTCACGATGATTGCGCCGGGCGCGTCGCCTGCGTACACGTCGCACTCGCGCACCTGTCCTGTGCCCAGATCGCTTGGCAGTGAGCCCAGGCGCGTGGCAGATGCACTTAGCGTCTCAGGCTTGGGATCGACTGCGTACACGAACCCCTGGAATACGACGTACTCCGGAGCACCGGCACGGACCAGCGCAGAGCCCAGGGGCACGCTTTCGGAAGTGCTGAGTGTGTCGCTGTTCTGTGCAGGCGCAGTAGACCAGTCCGCCGAGGATTCGGCGCCCATTTCCGGCTGGACTACAGCGCGCTCGGCGGGAGCGTTCATGTACCGGATGCCGTTGGCGGTTATCACGCCTACAGCGAGTACCACTGCTGCAGCGGTAGCGACCCATCCGCCCCATGCGGGCCAGGTTCGGCCGAAGCTCAAGACCCTGGGTCGAGCAGGGGCATCGTCCGCATCGGCTGCGTCTCGCACATCCTTGGCCTCGCGTGCGGCCAGCGCATCCGAGACGCGCTTGACGCTCACCAGGGCTCGGTCGATGGAGGCTTCGGTGGCTTGAGGGGACGGCATCTGGCGGATGCGTGCCAGTCCGGCCACGAATGCCGCGCAATCCGGACAGCTCGCGCAGTGCGTCTTGGCGTTCTTCAGGTCCTCTGATGTGACGGCCTCGCCGTCGTATGCAAGAGAGATGGTTTCATGTGCCTGTAGGCATTCGGCCTTCATGCTCGCTCACCCCCGGTCATGCCAAGAGTCGAGAGCAGTGTTCGTCGCGCCCTGAACACTCGAGACTTCACGGTTCCGACCGGTACGCCAAGTTCTGCGGCCGCTTCGGCATACGACAGCCCGAAGATCGTCACCGAACCGAGCGCCTCGCGGTCCTCGGGCTGCAAGGCGCGCATGGCTTCTTCGACCGCAGCCATGTCGACCACGCTTTGGGCATGGTCGGGACTGAGTCCCGCCACGAGATCCACGGGATCCACGGGCACCGGGCGCCGCTTGCCGGCCCTGAACATGTCGAGGCAGACGTTTCGCGTGATACGGAACAGCCACGTGGAAAACGCGGAGCGTTCGTCGAAGCTCCCGAGAGAGCGGTAGACCTTCACCCAGACCTCCTGCATCACGTCCTCGGCGGCCTGTGGATCGCCGAAGAATCGCAGGGCATGGCCATACACTGCGTCAGCGTGAGCGCGCACCAGGCGCTCGAACGCATCCATATCGCCCGTTTGGGCGGCGGCGACCAGTTCGTGATCGTCTTTGGGTCGCGCAGCGACCATACTCTGCCTCTCTTTGTGACGATGGAACCTACATGAGAGTTCGCGCTGACGGGCAAGTGAGAGAAGTTATCGCACAAAGAGCATAGCGTAGGCTCGGAGTTTGGGTAGAATCGGCGCATGCCATTTTTCGAGTTCACCCTACATTCCACGGATTCGCGCACTTCCGCGCGGCGTGGCAGCTTCAGCACCCCGCATGGACCCGTGGAGACGCCGGTGTTCATGCCCGTTGGCACCCGTGCGACGGTGAAAGGGGTGACTACCCCCCAGCTCCACGAGATCGGTACCCAGATCCTGCTCGCGAACACGTACCACCTGTTCTTGCGTCCGGGTAGTGATCTGATCCGTGAAGCGGGCGGGCTGCACTCATTCATGAACTGGGACCGGCCCATCCTGACCGACTCAGGCGGCTTCCAGATCTTCTCGCTTGCCGACACCCTCAAGATCGATGACGACGGCGTGACATTCCAAAGCATCATCGACGGCACCCGGCACACATGGACTCCTGAGGACAACATGGCCGTCCAAGAGGATCTGGGTGCGGACATCATCATGCAGCTGGATCAGTGCCCGCCGTATCCGGCTGTGCAGACTGCCGTGGAGACCGCAGTCAGGCGCAGCGCGGAGTGGGCACTGCGGTGCAAGGAGTCCCATGGCCGCACCGACCAGGCGCTCTTTGGCATAGTCCAGGGTGGTGTGTATCCCGACCTGCGCGCTGAGAGCGTTCAGCGACTCACCGAGATCGGGTTTCCGGGCTACGGGATCGGCGGCTACTCGGTCGGCGAGCCGCACGAGCTCATGCTTGAGTCGCTGCCGGCAGTCTGCGATGCGCTGCCATCCGATCGACCGCGCTACCTGATGGGTGTCGGCAACCCGACCACCATGTTGCGAGCCATCGGGGCGGGGGTCGACATGTTCGATTGCGTGCTGCCGACCCGAACAGCACGCACAGGCACGGCGTTCTCCTCGGAAGGTCGGATGAATCTCAAGAACGCGAAGTACGCACGCGATCTGGGGCCGCTCGATCCGACATGTTCGTGCCCCACATGCACTGGCTACAGCAGGGCCTACCTGCGGCATCTCGTCCAATCCAAGGAGATGCTGGCCTCGACACTGCTCTCGGTCCACAATCTCGCGTTCTTGCTTGATCTCACAGTTGCAGCCCGCGAGGCCATTGAGAAGGATGCGTATGGGAGCTTCCTGCAGGCATGGCTTGAGGGACCCGGAGCAGACGACTACTAGCCTCGCTGGGCCGGTGGTATGATGTTTCACTGTGAATCCGGCGCCCGTGTGTTCGCGGCGTTCCCATCTACTGGCCAGGAGGCCGAGGAATGACAAGCGGTTCCCTATTGTACGCGGCGGTGCTCGTTGCGGCCTTCTACTTTCTGATCATCCGACCGCAGCAGATTCGTACGCGTGAGATGCGCGCTTTGGTCGCCGCTCTTTCTGA
>JAURYZ010000117.1 GCA_030653635.1 Coriobacteriia bacterium
GCCGGGTTGCCGTCGTCGAAGATCCCGGCAAGTGCGAAGAACAGATCATCTTGGCTCGGGTCGAGCTCTCCTGCCTTGCGAAAGCCGGGCAACGCCGTGGCCATACCCTCCTTCTTGAGGGCAGCCAGCGCCAGGTTGTACATCGCACGCGCCTCGGCGGGATCGAGTTCGAGCGCCTTGCGCCATGCGTCTATGGCTTCATCATCAAACGCGGCAGCGGCGAAGGCCTCACCAAGCTGCACGTGCGCAGTCACCAGATTGGGAACGACCTCTGCAAGCTCGTGCCAGACCAGAATCGACTGATCCCACATGCCACCGCGGCGGTCGTACGAAAGCCCGAGTGCCAGATACGCAGGCGCGCAATCCGGATCTATCTCAATAGCGCGGCTGGCGGCGGAAATCGCCTCGTCGTAGAAATCACCGGTCAGCATGAGCTCGGCGAGCAGACAGTGGGTGAGCGCCTCATTGTCATCGATGCGAAGAGCTTGATAGCACGCCTCGACAGCTGGCTGCACGTGTCCTTGGCGGGCAAGCCCCTCGGCAAGCGCGAGCTGCTGTGAGCGATCGGCCATCAGGCACCCGCCTTCTGGCGGTCGCGAGCGATGCGCTCGACAAGCTTGAGCGCACTCTCAGCGCCACGCACGACGCCATTGGCGCCCACCTGGCGTGCGAGTTCGGGATCAGCCTCGAATGGCCCGCCCGAGACGAGAATGAGCACATCTTGTAGGCCAGCGGTCGTAAGTATTTCGCGCACGCGAGCGACCTCGTTGGCCGTGGCGTTCATGCTGGCACACACGATAACGATACGAGTGCCGGTCTCCTCGATGCGCTCGAGGTACTCGGCCGGACGAACGTCGACACCCAAGTCGATGACCCGGTGGCCAGCCTCTTTGAGGGCGGCGCCCACGATATTCTTGTCAATCGCGTGGTAGTCCCGATGCATCGTCCCAACGATCACGGTGATCCCGGTGTCTTGGGCGGTGGCCGGAGGCGTCACGAAGCTCGTGATCTGCTCGGCTATGACTGAGGCCTGCGTGAACGTGTACTCGTCGATCGCGCCTGAGGCCCAGGCGCCACCGAGCAGAGACATGGCAGGCGCGAACAGCGAATCGAACAGCGCGCCTTGCTCGGTGCCAGAACGCTTGACCTTCTCGATGACGCCTATCGCCGCTGCGGGGTCTTGGCTCACGAACGCCTGATAGAGCTTCGCTGCATCATCAGCCATGTTCGCGGCCCTCCCTTCGGCTCTCACGCAGTGTCATCGGTTGGAACTTCGGGGGCACCCCGTCAAATGACGGCACCCGCCTGACAAGTATCGCAGAGGAGCGGTCTCCCTCATACCCGAGTAAGACGCAGCACTCCTCGATTCGGCTGGTAGCGGTGGTGGGATTCGAACCCACACGGCCTTGCGGCCAGAGGCTTTTAAGGCCCCCTCCTGTACCAATTCGGATACACCGCCTTGCATTCCTATCGCCCTCTACGCCGGAAGTGCAAAGCCCCGAGCGGAAGCAGGCGCTCGTTAACGGCCTTTGGCATAGGCGTCCAATAGGATTCCATAGAGTATGTCGTGCTCGCTAACAACGGTCGAGTCCATCGAGGAAAGTGCCATCAGTGTCTCCAAAATCAGCACTCCGGCGACGATGACTCCCGCGCGCTGTGGATGCACGCCCGCGATCTTGCGCCGCTGTTCAAGCGGCACTTCTGCGAGCATCTCAAGTACGTCGGCCACTTGGGCGTCCGAGACGACGGTACCGTGCACCCGCTTCGGGTCGTATGTGGTCATGGACTCAAGCACGGCCACGATCGTGGTCGCCGTACCGGCAACCGAGATGAGCTCGTCCGGACGCTTTCTGAGCGCATCGAAATACGGACGCATCTCCTCGGCAACGAAGGCACGTGCTGCGGCCATCTCGGCCGGTGTCGGAGGATCGGAGTGCAAATAGAGCTCGGTTATGCGCCTTGAGCCGACATCGATCGAGCGGACATGCTCGATATCGTTCGTGCGGTGCAGCACGGGTCCTGTGGCCGATCCCAGCACAAGTTCGGTCGATCCGCCGCCGATGTCATTGACGAGCACCCTACCAGTTCCAATGTGAGAGGTCGCGCCCAAGAACGTCAGCTGAGCCTCACGTGCGCCAGAAATCACTTCGGGATGGATGCCGTACTCGCCGAGCAGCGAAAGGAAGCGCACCGAGTTTGCGGCGTCCCTGGAAGCCGATGTTGCCACTGCATGCGCTCTGACTACACCTAGGTCGCGCAGGGTGTCGGCGTAACCGGCGATCACCGCCGAAACGCGAGCCATCGCATCTTCTGAAAGCGCGCCTGTAGAACCCAGGTCCTGGCCCAAATGCGTGATGTCGGTGCTGCGGGCCAGCTCGCTGATATTGCTCGGGCCTACGTCGGCCACCAGCAGGCGGGTGGTCACAGTGCCGATATCTATCGCCGCCAGTCGCTGGGTCTCTTCGCTCACGCGCGCCTCCCAGAGCCTGGGTCGAGAAGCGCAATACACAGCTGATCGGGGCACCACATCGGGTCGATCACGCTCATGACCTCGGTTCCGATCGGATCGTCGATCCCGGCAAGCGCCGCTGCCACATGGGCGTGGATGCATTTGGTCGCCGAGGAGTCCCGCTGGCCGGCTATGCCCACTGCGGCGCACGGATCGACTCCGCCGGCGGCCAAGGCCCGCCGCTCCCGGTACTGCGCTTCGGCCAGATCCATCCGTCGGGCCAGTTTTGGCTCGGCTGCCAAACGCGCGCGCCACTCTTTGAGCACTCCAGCACTCTCGAGCCCGTCGACATACGCTCGAAGCCACGGACAGGTGAGCCAGTACAGCGTCGGGAACAAAGCGCCGTCGCCCAAAAGCGGCCCCGTCAGGATGGTGGATGGACGGCCGTGCGAACACCTCGCCACGACTTCCCATGGCTCGCGCGCGGGTCTGCCGAGCTGCGCACAGAGCACGACATCGTCGGCTTCGAGCAGCACATCTCTCATCTTCGCACCTACTCGAAACCGAAGATCATATCGAGGGCACGCTGCCAGCTCGATGAGTCAGCAGCGATGTCGGCCGCGGTGGGAGCAGTATCCGGGGCCGCGGTCGTAGTGGATTCGGTTTGCTTCTCATCGAGGACCACATAAAGGTTTTCGCCCTCTTTGACGAACCCGAGGTTCTCGCGAGCGACCTCTTCGACCCCTTCGGGTGTCTTGAGACGGTCGACCTCGGCTCGCAGCTTGGAGTTGCGGGCCTTGAGACTTATCAGCTCGACCTCAAGTCGCTGCTTCTCGCGCTGCTCGCAGTATTGCATCCGGGCGACCGGATAGAAGGACCATGCTGCGATGACCATGAGGATTGCGATTGATGTCGGAACGAGCCATCCCATACGCCCGGAGGTACTGCGAGCAGTCGCGGGCGATGAGTTGCGCTTGGAGGTCTTTGAACGAGCCGGAGCGCGCGAAGTAGAAGCACGGGGCTTCGCGCTCCCGCGTCCTTTCGCTGTAGCCCCTTGCCGCGACGTGGTTCTGGATGCCATGGGTACGGAGATCCTGTGAGAAGGCCAGCGATACAAGTGGATGGGATAATCCATCCCTGTGGCGAATGATAGCACAGGTAGACCGGGCGTATCACCTAGACCTAAAGCTGAGGTTGATACGAAGTTGATCCCGAGGTTGATACGAGGTTGTTCCAGAGGATACCGCTACTGTGGGATCTCGCGCACAACGAGGAAATCGGTGGCGCCGGGGGTTCGAGACGCCCGCCCTGCGGTAATCGCGACGAGCTGTCCGGGGCATGCGAGCCCGGAA
>JAURYZ010000119.1 GCA_030653635.1 Coriobacteriia bacterium
CCCGGGTTCGACCGGGATCAGCAAGACCCTTTGGATTGAGATCATGCTCGTGGGTTGGGCGGTAGGCTTCCTTTGGGTTGTCACGCCGGTCTACTACTTCATGATCTACAAGAAGGGCCCCAAGCCCGGGACCGGAATGAAGCCGTCAGCGCCCTCGGCATACGCTCCCTCACCGGCTCCGGCTGCTCCGAGCGCATACCCGCCACCTCCGAGTGCACCTATGGCTCCCATGGCTCCCATGGCGCCCAAGCCCTACATGGCTCCGCCCGCCCCCCCAGCACCTCCAGCGCCGCCAGCCGAAGCACCTCCCGCATCGCCGGCTGATCCGGCAGCACCCGAGGTACCTGAGGCATAGCGACCAACCACGCCGCAAAGAAGACCCGTCGGGCATACGCTCGGCGGGTCTTCTTCTCTCACGGAGAAGTCGATACTCCAAGGATATGAGTGAGCCCGGATACGCCGGGGAGTGTCCGCCGTCGTACCCGGGCCCTTCGAACGCGCCAGCCACAAGGGCGGCACGCCGTCATCAGTTAACTAGAACGTCCGCTTCTTAAGGAACGCGGGAATGTCCAGTTCGTCTTCACCTATCGGCTCGAAGGTCGGGATCGAAGAACCGCCGTCCTCTTCGGATCCGAACTGCATGGTCTCTTGCTTCCGACGACCCTCGAAACCGGTCGCGATAACCGTGACGCGGATTTGATCCATCATCGAATCATCGATGACCGCGCCGAAGATGATGTTCGCATCGGGATGTGCAGCAGCTGCCACGACCTCTGCGGCTTCGTTGACCTCAAAGAGACCAAGGTCGCTTCCGCCGGCGATGGAGAGAAGCACTCCTTGCGCACCCTCGATGCTGCTCTCAAGCAGCGGGCTGGAAATCGCAGCCTTCGCGGCTTCATGCGCACGATTGTCGCCTGCGGCGATGCCGATGCCCATGAGAGCCGAACCAGCGTCCTCCATGATGGTGCGGACGTCGGCGAAGTCCAAGTTGATTAGCCCGGGCACCGTGATCAGATCGGTGATGCCCTGAGTGCCCTGACGCAAGATGTCGTCCGCAATCCTGAAAGCGTCAAGAATCGAGGTCTTCTTCTCTGCGACCTGCAGTAGCCGATCGTTCGGAATGACAATGAGCGTGTCCACGACTTCGCGCAGGCGCTTTATGCCCTCTTCGGCCTGCAGCGCGCGCTTGCGACCCTCGAAAGCGAACGGACGAGTGACAACGCCGACTGTCAGTGCGCCGATCTCTTCCTTCGCAATCTGGGCGATGACCGGAGCCGCGCCAGTTCCAGTTCCGCCACCTTCACCCGCGGTGATGAAGACCATGTCGGCACCCTGAAGCGCCTCTTTGATCTCGCCACGGTTCTCTTCGGCAGCTTGGAATCCCACGTCGGGGTCAGCGCCAGCGCCGAGGCCCTTGGTAAGGTTCACGCCGACATGCACCTTGTAATCGGCATCAGACATGAGCAGAGCCTGCGCATCGGTGTTGACGGCGATGAACTCGACGCCCTTGACGCCAGCCTCAACCATCCGATTCACGGCGTTGGTACCGCCGCCTCCGCAGCCCACGACCTTGATGACCGCAAGGTAGTTCGCGCCCGTCTCGAGCATGTTCCCTCCCCGGCCTGACTCCTCTCGGAGTCATACAGTAACCCTCAAGTCAAAGTTGAGTGTCCGTATACAACGGTCAATCTTCGCATAAACGTTATATGAGACGCAAGATGTTTGCAACAAGTGATATTCAAAGATGCATCGCAAAGATACGTTGAATGTAGACGACAGTAACCCTGAGCAGGCGATACGTCTCGCATAAGGTGCGAAATCGCGCCACTGGATACGCCCGGATTCTACTCGAGGGTTACTACTCTCGAGTCTGAACCATGGTGCCAATCGGCACCTGCGGATAGAGCTCTAGCACGTCGCGGTTGTACATACGGATGCATCCGTGGGATGCCCATGTACCGATTACCCACTCCTGATTGGTGCCGTGGATGTTATAAGCCGTGAAGACATATCCGGAGGAAGTCTGACGGTACATCCGCATCTTGCGAGGCCCGTAGATGCCGACGGGACCGGTGACGTACTTGGCGCCTATCTTCCAGTTGCCAACGGGGGTCTGGGTGCTTCGTTTCCCCACGGCGATCGGATAGGTCTTGACCAGGACTCCGTCCCTAACCCAATACATCTGACAATCGGACTTGTCGATGATCAGACATGTGGACCATGGGTAGTCGAGTCTATTGACCGTGTAGCTCGTTCTGGTCGTGGCGAACGGGTTGGCGGCGACTAGCTCGATCGTGTTCCTGCCGCGGGACAAGGCGATGGTACCGATGTTCTGGAGCGATCCCGGAATCACGGATATGGTCTTGAGGAATCCTCCGTTGACATAGACGTGCATCAGTATGGTCGACAGGCCAGCTCGAACGGAGCCGGCAACATAGGCGGCCGCATAGCCGTTCGGGGTCGGCGACACGAGCTGTGGTGCCGCAGGCGCACCCCACGCCTTGATACTGAGTGGTGCAGAGGAAACAGTCCCCTCTCTAGAGCGCAGAAGAACCATGGCTGAGTGTGTTCCGGGAGCAAACTTGTATGCCCCGAAATCGATTACCGCTCCCGGAGTCGCGACCATTGAAGCCACCGGTCGCTTGTCCAAGAGGAGCAGTGCCGTCCCAGTACTGTCGGTTGAAAGCATCCGGGCTGAGAACGAGGTTGAATCCAGACACTCGGTGGCAGGTGAGTTCAAGGTGAGCGCCATTGCTGTCGGCGGCATCAAGAACACCACGCACGCGATCATAAGCGCCCAAACGATAGCTAGCGAACCTCTTTGGCGATCGATGGCCATTCTTTGCCCGCCCTTTGCTATTTGGTGTCGACTCCACGCCACGTCGGGCGATCAACAGTGCGTACATTGATCGAGACGACCTTGCCTGCTTGTTCCTCGAGTATACGACGAGCGACGAAATCCTTGCGCTCGATGTCTGCCGAGGAGCCCACGAAGATGGCGATATCGTCGGTGGTCATGAGAGCGGTCTTGTCCACGCTGGGCGCCGATATGGTGCGCGTCCTGGTCCGAAGCTCCGAGCTGAGAGCCCTCCAAACACGCAGTGCATTCCTGAGCGCCTCCGAGGTGCTGCGCTCCCCCGCTGAGGCCTCAAAGCTCTCCAGATCCCTGATTGTAATGAGCGTCGATGTGGTCTCCTGAGGCTGCTGGGCGATAACCCATCCACTACTATCCACCAACCAGAAGATATCCCCACCGCCGTCAACCAAAGCGGATGGAACGAACTCCGTCACGCGGATTCGCATGGTATCGGGAAAATCCCTGGTCACACTCACCGAACGAACCCATGGGCTGTCCGATACGCGTTGGGAGACCTCTTTGGCCGGGAACCGTAGCAGCGTGGCCTTCGGGGAAGCGGCGGCCAATGTTCGAACCTCGCTGGCGGAGAGCTGCGTGTTGCCCATCACCTCAACTTTGGTGATCAAGAAGATCGATGAACGATATAGCGCAATCGAACCCACCGCGATTACCAGAACCACAGCCACAACGACTAGAAGCATCAATCTTGACTTGACCCTTTGGTCTGCCAAACGTCGTTCACGCAGGTCACGCTTGGAATTCGCTTTGCGTTGCGCTGCAGCAGCAACCCCGGATCCTCGAGCTGCGTTTGCTGGCTTCGGTGCACGCCTGGTTGGAGTCTTAGCCTTAGGTACAGCTTTAGAATGACGAACATGGCTCGTCTGCTGAGCCGAGATGACGACCTTCTTACGCTCGGTCGAACGCCCCGAGGAACTTGATT
>JAURYZ010000120.1 GCA_030653635.1 Coriobacteriia bacterium
GATACGGTGGCGACGAGTTCGCAATCATCGCCCCCGAGACTGGCATCGATGAGCTTGAAATGCTCGCTGGTCGCCTTGTTGACGGCGTACGAGAGACCCCGCTCGTGGATTGGGATGGGTCGACGATTCCACTGTCCATCAGTGTGGGAGGCGCCGTGATGCTCTCTGCAGACAGTGTGAAGGTCGACGGGCTGCTCGCAGCGGCCGATGCGAGCCTTTACCAAGCGAAGCAGTCCGGCAAGGGACGCTGCGGCGTGATCGCCGGCTTCGGCACAGCGGTTCCGGCCACCAGCTAGACCCCCGAGGCTTCCTGCACCATCTCGCTCGCGTGATAGCTGCTGCGCACGAACGGCGCGCTGGCCACACTGGCGAAGCCCATCGCGCGCGCTTCGCGCCCAAGGCGCGTGAACACCTCAGGTCCCACGAACTCCACCACCGGCAGGTGCGCAGCGCTCGGACGCAGGTACTGCCCCAACGTGAGTAACCGGACCCCATGAGCGAGCAGGTCGCTCATGACGGCCCCGACCTCATCCTCGGTCTCTCCTAGGCCCAGCATAAGTCCCGACTTCGTGGGCAGATCGGGCTGGGTTTCGTGCACGCGTGCAAGGACACCGAGTGAGCGGAAGTAGTCTGCACCAGGGCGCACCTCAAAGTAGAGGCGCGGCACAGTCTCAAGGTTGTGGTTGAACACAGCGGGATGCGCTGCCGCCACGAGATCGACGCTTTGAAGCACGCCCGCGAAGTCACTGGTAAGCACCTCGATCGCCACCTCGGGCACCGCCTCGCGCAGCGCTTCGATCACCGCAACGAAATGCGCGGCACCGCCATCGGCGACGTCGTCGCGCGTGACAGCGGTGACCACCACGTGGGACAGCCCCATACGTGAAGCCGCCTCGGCAACACGCCGCGGCTCATCTGCATCTAGAGGCTCAGGAGTGCGGGTTTCGACAGCGCAGAAGCGACATCCACGGGTGCAAGCATCGCCCATGATCAAAAACGTGGCTGTGCCGCTCGAGAAGCATTCGCCCCTGTTTGGGCACTTGGCGCTTAGGCACACGGTATTGAGGCGCAACTCGCCCAAAATCCCGGCGACAGCAGTCGCCTGCCCCGGGGTCGCCAGAGGTCGGCGAAGCCATGACGGCAGTCGTTGTGGCGATGAGGCGCGTTCATTGATCATGGGCGCGATGGTATCACGCAAGGCCTTCTGCCGAGGAGATGCGCTTTGGTGGCCCAAAGCCCTAGATCTTGCTCGCAGCGTCGGCAGCGGCGAACCTGATGACCTCGCTCACGGTGGGATGGGCGTGCACTGTGTGCGCGAGCTTCTCGACCGTGATGCCGTGGCGCATGCAAACCGCGATTTCATGGATTATCTCGACGGCGTGCGGTCCGACGATCTGGGCTCCGACGATGCGGCCGGTGCCCTTTTCAGCCACGAGTTGAACGAACCCATCACCCTCGCCCTCGCCTAGAGCCTTACCGTTTGCTGCAAACTTCGCAACGGCTTGAATCGCATCGACGCCTCGCTCTTTGGCACCATCCCTGCTGCGACCAACAACTGCGACCTCAGGGAATGTGTAAACGCAGGCAGGTATGCAATCTAGGTCGATGGTCTCGTGCGGCTCGGTTCCGGCCAGCACAGCAACGCAGTTGCGAGCCGCAGCCACACCCTCCTCCTCGGCGACGTGCGCGAGCATCATGCCGCCCACCAAGTCACCAATGGCCCAGATATTCTCGACGTTCGTCTGGTAGAACTCGTCGACCGCAACAGCGCGACGGTCGAACTCTATCCCCGCCTGCTCGTAGCCAAAACCCGCCGAGTTGGGCACGCGACCCACGGCGCTCATAACGATGCTGCTGTCCAGTGTGCCGCCGGAGCGCAAAGTGGCTCGCATCCGGGAACCCACGCGCTCGACGCTCTCGACCGCGTCGCCGAGATGGAATTCCACGCCCATCTTTTCGAGCTTGGCCTGTGTCAGCTTCACAACCCGCCTGTCGTTTCCAGGCAGTACCTGGTCCATAAGCTCCACAACGGTGACCTTCGAGCCGAATGCGGCGTACGCACAGGCGAACTCGAGCCCGATCACACCGCCACCGATGATGGTGATGTCCTTGGGCAACTCGGAGAGTGCGACGGCGTCATCGCTGGTCCAAACCCCCTCCATGTCATGGTCTATGCCCGGGAGCCTGAACACGATAGAACCCGTGGCCAAGATGATTGCGTCGTGCTCGATTCGCTCCTGATCGCCCACGGCGGGCGTCACAATGCACGCATCGCGACCATCAAGCGAACCCTCGCCATACACGACGCGCACCTTAAGTCGTTTGGCGCTGCTTTCGATCTGACCTACCAGCTCATCGACGACGCCTTCTTTGCGCGTCCGCAGACGTTCGACATCCACACTCGCAACCTGGGCCAGCAGGCCGAACTCCTCGGCATTCCTAGTGTCCGCGACAATGTGGGCTGAGCGCAGGATCGTCTTGGTGGGAATGCAGCCCCAGTTCAGGCACGTTCCGCCGAGTCGTTCGCGCTCCACGAGCGTGACTTCAGCGCCGAGGCGAGACGCCTCGAATGCCGCCGAGTAGCCGCCAGGACCGCCGCCGAGAACTGTGATGCGCATGATGTATCCCAACCTCGAATCGAATACCGTCACAAATGTCCGATGATTCTAGCATGCCCTTCGAGCGCATATATCGCCACTTGTATGCGCCCTTGGTCACGCTTCGGTCACGTTTCGTTGACGCGCTGCTTGGTCTGGGTCACGAGTGTTCGGCTCACCGGAATGACGGCCCCTTCGGCGTTCTTAAGCAACAACCTGAACGAGGACTTGTTGGCCCAGTGATAGCCCTGGACCGCCGCAAGCCTGACGATGTAGGAGCGGTGCACGCGCATGAAGCCCGGGTATTCTGCCGCCTCGATGGCCCCCAAAGACATCCTGCCTAGGAACCGTGCGTCATACGTGTATATGTATGTGTAGTTGCGCACACCCTCGACGTACACAACGTCATTAAGGCTCACGAACTCCGTACCCGACTCAGACACGACCGGAATCCGCTCGGCCTGGGCCGAATCGACAGGACGGGCTCGCCTGAGAAGGGCCTCGACGCGGCATCGGAACTCCCGCACAGAAAAGGGCTTGGACAAGAAATCGTCGGCGCCCAGTGTGAACCCGTGCACCTTGGCGTCCTCAGTACCCTTGGCGGTTAGCATCATCACGGGAAGTCGCTCGTTGCTGGGGTTCTCGCGGATGCGCCGCAGAGCCTCCCAGCCGTCAACCACAGGCATCATGACGTCAAGCACGACAAGATCGGGCCTGTGCAAAGCGACCGCTTCGGCCACGGAGGCTCCGTTGGGAAGTGTGTAGACCCCATAGCCATCATTCTCAAGCAGCGTGCGTAGACCGCGAACAAGGTCGGCATTATCATCCACAATCAGAATGGCGCCGTTGGTCGCGCGCTGCGTGACACTCGCCACCTTAGGTTTGGTCTGCATGATGTCCCTCTCAACTCCGCCCCATTCGATTCTATACGACGCTGATCGATCCTGGGCCGTCTACATGCAAAAGCGGCAGTGTCACGACGAAGAGCGTGCCCTTCCCGTCGGGATTGGGTGCGAATAGAATCGCACCTCCGTGGGCGCGGGCGATCCGATCGGCTATCGGCAGACCGAGTCCCAGACCGGCGACGTCGGCATTGTCCGATGTATCGCCGCGTCCGAACAGATCAAACAGCACATGGGCGCGGTCTTCGGGCACCCCCCTACCGGTATCGAGCACTCGAATATCGACGTCGTCGTCAGAAACCCTCATGCCGACACTCACCACACAGCCCCGACCCGAGTACTTGATGGCGTTGGACAGAAGGTTGTCGAGAACCTGGCGCAGTCTCACCGCATCTCCACGGAGCACGACCTCGGGAAGCTCCCCCTCGATCTGAACGCTCACACCCCCACTAGCCGCAAGCGCCCTGGCGTCCTCGACTGCGGAACCGACAACTTCATGCAATGCAACATCCGAGTACTCGAGCGACATGTGTCCACGCTCGAGCATGGCGACGTCAAGCAGACTCGCGACAATCGACGAGAGGCGTGTGACCGCCGAGACTATCGCTTCCACGGCATCGACCAAGCGAGGATCGGTCTCCCCGAACTCGTTGTCTTCCAGCATCTCGGCATACAACTGGATCACGGCCAGTGGGGAACGTATCTCGTGTGACGCCACCGCGACGAAATCGGACTTCATCCCCATAGTTTGCTCAAGCCGTTTTGCGAGTCCCTCCTGCTGCGCGTACGCCTGCTCGAGCGAACCATATGACTCGAGCAGCTGGGATTCCTGGTGCTGGAGCTGCGTCGTCATCGCATCGAGTGAACGAGATAGTTCGCCTATCTCATCTGTTCGCCCGTCATCGAGCGAGACGTTGCGCTCGCCGCGGGAGATCCTCTCGGCCGCATCTCGCAAGTCGCCGATCGGCTCCACGACTGTTCGAACCACCAGCCATCCGCCCCACAATGCCGCGACCACCATCGCGAACATCAGCACCGTCGCTGTTGCCGTTGCCGGTTGGATGATCGCGTCTGCCAGTCCGACTGGACGAAAGCAGATCATGACCACCGCTACATCGATTCCCTCGACGGCGACCGGTACCCGAGCCACTTGCGGCTTGGTAAACACATCAAGCAGCCCAGAGCTGGACCCGACAGTGTCGCTGATACATCCGCCCTGGGTTTCCGCGATCACGTTACCTTGTACGTCGAGGATCTCGATGCACTGCATCTCGACGCCCTTGTTGGCACTCATGATGCTTTCGAGCTGCGCTAGAATACGCGCCCTATCCTGATCGGCGATCACCGGCAGAAGCGCTCCGGCGGCCACACCACTCGCATACTCGATGCTCGCCAACCGTTCGTTGGCGGCCGTTCTCACAGACGCCAGCGTCGCAACCGCCCCGAGCAAGAGACCCGTCACCACTACAAACAAGACGATGAAGCCCACATAGCGCGTCGACAGCGAATCGCGAAACAGTCCAAAGCGGGGTTTGGGCGGCTTCATGGCAGGGCCGACCTCACTCATCGGCGTGGTGTCCACATGCGCCACGAAGCTCCACTGCGAACTCATACTCTGCCGGATCGAGCTTCTCAAAGCCCTCGATTGCGCTGCCAGGTGGCAGCAACGTCTCCATGTCCAACCCCACAAGGATGTTCAAGATGCGTGCACGCAGCTCAGGGTCCATGTCCGAGCGCACGATGACTGGCGGGCATCCGAAAGGCACGGACTGCTCGATCACGCGAATGCCGCTCAGGTCCAACGAGCCCGACTGTGCGCTATTGATCACCGTTGCGCGAGCATCGCCGCTGAGAACGTCGCGAAGGTTCTGCTCCTGGGTCTCCCCAAGTCGAAGCTCCGAGAAATAGTCTGTCGCGACACGCCCATCCTGCTGTAGAAGGTAGGACAGATACGCGTAGCCGCCAAGCGAGCTCTTGTCCGACACCGCGACCACCGACCCGGCCAGAGCATCGATCCCTGTCGCGGTATCCGCGGCGCGCACCACAAGTTGAGCGCGCGACATCGTCGAGCCGTTGATGATTGGCGTGGCGACACCGTCGCACACGCCCCGCTCCGTCAGATCGAGGTAGTGATGCGCACATACGAACGCGATATCGATCTCATCAGCAGCGATGACCTTCGCGGCTTCGTCCTCTTTGCTGAGATAACGGACCGTGAGGGGTGTGTCGAGCTCATCGGAGAGCGCCTTGATGATTCGGGCCCAGTTCGACCACTCTCCAGGGCCTCCGGGGGTGCGTGCGACCGCCACAGTCAGCGAACTTTGGCGTGGTTCCGGACTCCGGCGCTCGTTATCACCAGCCGAGGCTGGCAAGCTCAACAGATTGGCAAACTCCAAGCCGATCACGACCGCGCATAGAGCGGAGGCGACAATTGCGGCTACCAGCCAACGACGCGAAAGAGACCGTCGGGCAACGGGTGTCTGAGCGCGCTCAGAAGGCGATTCGGGCACGTTTGGCATAGATGGGCTCCGCTCCCGGTGATTACATCCACTGGATCAGATTCTACGCCAAGACGCTCAGACTTGTTCGTCGACTCACGAACTCCGAACTTTGACCTGAACTTTGAGCGAACTTTGAAAGTTCTCCAGAAGTTCTAGAATTGTAGTGAGGGTTCCAAACCGCGATACGAACTTTCCGAGGCCGCAGCGTGGCCATACTCGCAGAACAGCAACTGCTCGAGTATGGAACCTGCGAATCTCAGGACGGGATTCTCGGCCCGCGCATAGGTCGCAGCGGCAAAGACCACACCCCACTGGTACAGGTGCGTGACCACGAATGCCCGGGATGTGAGGAGCTGATCGGACTCTCCTGCTGCTGCATCCTTCAGACAGTGGGCCATGAACTCCAACTCGTTGGAGATGTGGGCAGCACAGCACCTATCTTCGGTCCATGGCGTGAAGCCCGCCGCATCGTACGCGACAAGGACATCCGAAATCACCCCATCGACGGCCGGGGACAGATAGCTGCAGGCGCATGGGGGCACGAGCGGCATGGTCGCGACCCAGTCCTTGCCGCCAAATAGGCGAGTGCACTCGTCAAGCAGGGCACCAGATGACGGGTTCGCTTCAAGCCACGCGAGGGCCCGGGCTCCCGAGTCGTGCAGGTCCTCGCCCCATGAACGGCACTCACTAGAGCCTGGGCATCCCGCGAGCATGGTACGGATTGCAGCGGGGTGCGCGGTGGCATCCAGACGGAATAGCTCGGCACAAGCGGAAAACTTGCGCGCCTTGGCGCGTTGCGACACCCCGGAGACCTCGCTTGGACTCTGAGCCTGCTCGCGCGTGATCAAACGAATACCCATGATGCCAGCCCCTGACTACCCGCATACGAGCGGGAGTTATCGCGTTTCACCCATTTGAGATGAACGCACCTTAGGTAGCCAGCGATACGGCACTGAGGGGATTGGCGAGGCACAACATGCGAAGCGAGGGTTCACGAGGACAACCTGCGGAAACTCAGAAGGCCCCGTACACAAAACGCTCGACCTGTCCGGTGCTGAAGAGCGCGACCGGAATATGTGAAGGCCCTTCGCGCTCAGCTGGCCAAGAAACTGCTACGGTGATGCGCGCGTGGCAGTATCCGTGGCAGGAGAACCGTGAGCCGTGTGAGTGTGAAGTTAGCCAGAGAGTGGGTTCGCCGCGCGATACAGTTCGCGGCGCTGCTGACCTTCGTGTATCTCGTGGTCGCCGCTCCGTGGCTCAACATCGGCTGGCTACCCTCGCAACTCTTCTCACGCCTCGACCCGCTCGTGGGACTGACGGCGGTGATCGCTTCCCGCGCGCTCATGGCCTATGCTGCGCTCGGTCTGGTCACAATGGTGCTCACATTCGTGCTGGGTCGCGTGTGGTGCGGATGGCTGTGTCCGCTCGGCGCCCTGATCGAGTTGACTCCCGCCCGCAACGGACGTACTGCAAACCGTATTCCTAGATGGTGGAGGTACGGCAAGCACGCGATGTTCGCCCTGGTCTTTGGCGCAGCGATCTTTGGGACTCTGGCCCCGATGGTGCTCGACCCGATCACCATCGCGATGCGGCCGCTTCAAGAGATTGTCATGCCTCTGCTTGGCAGCGACGCTGTCGGCGTAAGCGTCGGTCAGTACCTTTCGCGAGACGCGATGAGACTCGTGGCATGGTTATCGATGGTGCCACTTGTAGTGGTGCTCGCGCTCAACGCGGTCACCCGACGTTTCTGGTGTCGCGCCCTGTGCCCTTTGGGCGGAATGATCGCCGCGGGCTCTGCCGCGTCACTCGTGCAACGCCGGGTCGATACCGAAGCATGTACACAGTGCGGGAAGTGCAGTCGAGAGTGCCCGACCTCAGCGATATCTCCGAAGCTTGGATTCGCCTCGTCCCCAGGTGAGTGCATCGTCTGCCTCCACTGTGAAGATGTGTGCCCTGCAGCCGCTATCAACTTCGGACCCGTGCGCCCCTTCACCCCCATTTACGTCCCCCAGCGCCGCGAGACGCTCATCGCCCTTGGGGCCACCGGCGCGTCTCTGGCAGGCGTGCTGCTCTTGCCGCGTGTGACACAAGCCAAGGAGCTGCTGCGGCCACCCGGCACGACTGAGCAGCGACTAGCCGAGCGATGCGTGCACTGTGGCGCCTGCTACGCCGCGTGCCCGACCGGTGCCCTCAGGCCCAGCACGTCGGTCACCACCCCCGCCGGCCTATGGACCCCGGTGCTCGACGAGAGACCCCGGCACTGCACGATGGACTGCAACCTGTGCGCCCCTGTCTGCCCGACCGATGCACTTCACACGCCAACGGACCAAGAAGCGATCGAGTTGAGACTCGGAGGATTCGCTGTAGTCGACAAGACACGATGCGTCGCGTGGACGCGCGGCAAGAGCTGCCTCAAGTGCACGAGGTCTTGCCCCATCTCCGGCGCGATTGGCTCGACCCCCGTGGTGGTCAACACACACTTCGGGCCCAAGGAGACGCGTGTGCCAGTCGTCGTGCCGGAACTTTGCGTTGCGTGCGGGTTGTGCACAGACTCATGCCCGGTACAGCCGCAGGCCATCGTGGTCAGGCGCTAGCCAGGACCACCACTTCGAACCTTGCTCCTACGCGTCCACGCCGAGGATATGCGGCACGGCCGAATCCAGCCCGAGCGGCATGATGTGCACTCCGTCGCATACCTCACGGCACGCGGCCACCTGCTCGCGCGCAAGTTTGATGGCCTCGGCTGCCGGATCGGCGGCGTCCTTGATGCGCCGCTCAATGTGCGCAGGCACCATGAGGCCCGCGAGTTTGTTGTTGATGAAGTCGATCACGCGCGGACCCTTGAGTAACAGGATGCCTGCGATGACCTTGGCGCCTGCCGCATGCATCTCCTCGGTCGCTCGTGCGAGCTTATCGATGTCGAACACGGCTTGGGTCTGAAAGAACTCGGCTCCGGCCTCAGCCTTACGAAGCGCGCGGGTTAGCTGGATGTCCCACGGCTCGGCCTCAGGAAACATCGCCCCGCCGATGTACAGATCGGTAGCGCCGGACAGCTCGCGACCCATCATGTCGTGGCCAGCATTCATGCCTCGCACAATGGACATGAGCTGCGTGGAGTCCAAGTCGAACACCCCTTTAGCCTGCGGGTGGTCCCCCGCCCGCGGGTCATCACCGGTGACGACGAGCACGTTCCTGAGGCCAAGCGTCCACGCTGCGAGCAGGTCGGATTGGAGCGCGAGCCTGTTTCGGTCCCGGCACGTCTGCTGGAATATCGGCTCGACGCCCATGTCGAGTACGACCCGTGACGCGGCGAGGCTCGAAAGATGCAGCGTAGCGCCCTGGTTGTCGGTAATGTTCAAGGCATGACAGTGTGGACCGAGGATCTCAACGCTTCGTTTCAGGCCCGCCAGATCTGTCCCGAGAGGTGGCGCCACCTCTCCAGTGATCACAAACTCGCCGGCAAGAAGCGCATCGCGAAACTTACTCACCCGCGCCACCTCCTGTGCTCGCCGCATCGTCAGAACGCACGGCAGCGGCGGCGCGTTTCTTGTCCTGTCTCAGGTTCACACTGCCCGGCTTGAGCTTCTTGGCGAAATCCTTTGGCGGGAGCACAGCCAAGACGTTTCTGCCCTGCTCGGTGAGACGCCGCTGGATGCGCACATGCGTGCAATCGCGGTCCGTGAGCACCTCGCACTTGCCGTTCCACATCCCGCCGCATGGCCCGTTGAGCAGGCCCTTGGGACAGGTGGTAACCGGACAGATGCCCGCAGTGGCATCAAGCACGCAATCGCCACACATCTGACAGCGCTCCTCGAACACGCCATGCCTGATCACATTGCCGAGGAACACCGACTCCAGTCCGGGAAATACCGGCTTGTCGGTGGAGTCAGCGACCGTCTGCACACCGGCACCGCACGTGAGCACGAGCACCGCATCTGCGGCAGCTAGGTCTCCATGATGCTTGCGAGCCTCGAGCTTGGTTCCTCCCAAGTGGCAGGCTACCTCGCCCACCGCCCAACCGGTGACTTCGCGACCTTCCTGCTCGAGCTTGGCCTTCGCCTGCAAAATCTCCTTCTCGCCACCCGTGTCCGCGACTGTAGCGCACTGACCGCAACCCATGATGAAGACGCGTTTGGCGCCTAATTCGTCCAGATTCGCCATGATGCGAGACCATTCTCGCGGACGGGTGATAATCATCGTTTGCCGCCTTCTCTGACGCCGGCGACCGCCGCGCGCACCGCCTCGACGCAGCCCGGAGCGTCCGAGGAGTACCCGGCGCCGATGCTTCCGGCCCACTGTGCGGTCACCACCGCGCCGCCAACGAGCACTGGGGTGCCGGGCACCTCAACAGCTACTCGCGCGGTCGTACGCTCCATAGCTGGAAGAGTTGTGGTCATAAGCGCCGACAGACACACGACGTCAGCTGCGCCCGCCGCTTCGACCACCGCATCCTCGGCGACATCGACGCCTAGGTCGGTGACCACGAAGCCCTGGCTCTCCAGCAATGATATGCAAATGTCTTTACCGATTGAATGGATATCGCCCTTGACGGTCGCGAAAGCCACACGTCCCTCGCCAGATCCGTCGCCTTCGGGCAGATAGGTCTTGACCTGCGCGACGGCGGCCTTCATCGCGTCTGCCGCGATCATGAGCTGCGGCAGAAACACCTCGCCCCGACCGTACGCGTCGCCCAGGCGCTGGATCGCGGGTGTGAGCACCATCCCGATCACCGCCGCTGGGTCCGTGCCCTCCGCAATCACTGCGTCCACGAGCGCCCCAGCCGCGTCGCCGTCCCCCCTGTCAATCGCCGAGGAGAGCCTGTCTGCGGCGCTTCGCGAATCAACATGAGCGGCCGCAGCGTCTGTGTCCTGCGTGCCCGCTGGCCCCTTCGCTCGAGCCAGTGCGGCCGCGTATGCGGCGTCCCATGCGGGCCAAGCGTCTTCATGAGCATCTGACGACACGCCACCGGCACGCGCAACATCCGCAAGGCGCACTGCCTGCATAACCACACCATCAGAGGGGTTGATGATTCCGGCGTCCAGCCCCGCAGCGGCAGCTGCGGCAATGAACGCGGCGTTTAGGCTCGGTCTGTCGGGCAGTCCATGACTCACATTGCTCACACCGAGCACGGTTGCGAGTCCCAACGCGTGCGCCGCCGCCAAAGTGGCGACCGTGACTCTGGGCGCATCGGCGTCAGTGGCTGCAGTCATCACAAGCGCATCGACCACGAGATCACAATCGCGCAGTCCGGCCGCATGAGCCGCCGCACGCACACGCTCGACGATCGCCACGCGTCCATCAACGTCATGCGGTATGCCGCCATCATCGAGTGCGAGCACAACCATCGCCGCGCCGTATCGAGACGCCAGCGGCAACACAATAGCCAAAGAGTCGGCCCCACCGTTGACACTGTTGATGAGCGCGCGACCAGGATAGACCCGAAGCGCCGCCTCGAGAGCGATCGGATCGGTGGTATCTATCACCAGCGGAAGATCGCTCGTGCCCACAAGGGCCTTGATGGCCTCGGGCAGCACCGCCAAAGCGTCGACGCCCGCGGCTCCCACGTTGACATCCAGAAGCGTCGCGCCGGCATCATGCTGCTCAACGGCGAAGGAACGCACGACCGACATCGACCCTAAGCGCAAAGAATCCGCCAGCGCCGGCTTGCCCGTAGGGTTGATACGCTCACCTATCACCGCGATCGGAGCACCTGCGCCTATGGTGGCGATTCCTCGCGGGCCAGCCAGCACGGTGCCCAGAAGGCCGGTCCTTCCCTGCGAGACGGTCTTGCTCTTGGCGAAGTCCATGATCGCGCCCGTGAACGCCGGCGACGAGCCACAACACGAGCCGACCATCGAGGCACCCGCGTCCACGAACAGCGCGGCGTGACTGCCCATCTCATCTGGCGTACCCGGGAACACCGTCTCACCATCCACGAGCTGCGGAAGCCCAGCATTGGGCTGCACGATGATCGGCAGCGACGTCGCTGCGGCCATCGCCTGCACGAGCGGGAGCATCTGCTCTGGCCCCAGGCCGCAGTTCATGCCGACCGCGTCGGCGCCTGCCGCCTCAAGGATCACCGCAGCTGTTGCCGGATCTGTTCCCGAAAGGTCCATGCGACCATTGATACCGAACGTGCACGTCACAAAGACCGGCAGATCACATACCGATTTAGCCGCCAGTAAAGCGCAACGCGCCTCGGCGATGTCGGTCATCGTCTCAATCACAAGCGCATCGGGGGATGCCGACGCCAGTGCCGCAGCCTGCTCGGCAAAGATCTCAAAGAGGTCGTCGAAACGCGCTTCACCCAACGGCTGCAGCACCAATCCGGTAGGACCGATATCGCCCAACACGTGCTGGGCGCCTGCCCTGCGAGCGATCTCCACGCCCGCACGGTTGATCTCGACGAGCTGGTCTTGTACCCCGTACTCGGAAAGCTTCACGCGGCTCGAACCGAAGGTGTTCGTGGTGATGCACTCCGCGCCAACGGTCACATAATCGCGAGCGATCTGCTCGATCATCTCGGGAGCCGTGAGGTTGAGTTGATCCTTACACTGCTCCTCGGGCACCTCGTAACGCTGGATCATAGTTCCCAAAGCACCATCGATCACGAGCACCTCGCGACCGAGCCTTAGTTTGATATCAGGCATCCGAACTACTCCCTGATCAGAAGGTCAAAGTGATGGCACGCCGAGGACAGGCCACGACACACGCCTCACAATATACGCACTTGTCTTTGTCGAACACGAGAGCGCAATCGCCCGGCGAAAGCGTCAGCGACCCCGGCTTACAGACCGCCGTGCAAAGCCCGCACGTCACGCACAGATCCTCGTCCAGACAGATATCACTTGCAGCTTCGTTGACCTGAAGTCCCTGGCTTTCCAGAAAATCAATTCCTGCGGCCAAGTCCTCCTTGCCGCCCGTGACCTCGAGGACCATGCGGCCCTCTTGGCCGGCCTGGATCTGCGCTCGCAGGATGTTTGGGACCAGCTCGTAGTCCTTCACGAGATGGTAGATGACCGGCTTTAGCGATTGCCGGGGCGGAAACGTCAGGTCGAGTCTCTTGCGTGGCATCTAGATCGCCCCCTCGGCACGTATCTCGAGCGGCTTGAAGGACTGTGAACCGATCTGCGGCAGTGGATGCAGTGGGGGCGCAAGCGTGAAACGATGCTCGGTGATCCATGTCTTGAGCTCCTCGGCGACACGACGCGCCTTGGGAAGCGAGCTTATGGGACCGGTCGGGATCTGCTTGCCATCGATCTCGATTTGGCCGCTGCGCAGCTCGGCGTAAGTGACGGTGCCAAGCGACGGGCGCGACCGGCGCTGTACGCCGTAGTCGAATATGGTGGCGGTCAGATCGGCATCGGTGAGCGCGAGCGTCTCTGCAATCTCGTCGTCAAGCACGGGGATCGGAACGCCGATACCGATGAAGCTCGAGACCCCGTACTTGGTGAACGTCGCGGCCGCGAAGAACTCCGGTGAGGCCTGCTTGAGATCCGCGATGACCGCGAGTGTGCCGGCTGGCTTAACCGGCACTCCGTGCGCGTCGCGATCGCCATGCGGGTTGTGCTGCGTCCCCTCCCAGGCCACGTATCCCGGGGCGCCCGCCACAAAGCAACGTGTGCCCACGCCGATGGTGCGATACGTGGGGTCGTTGAGCAGCGGCGACAGTGCGCCGGCCGAGCAGTAAGTCGCGTTGGCAAGCCTAGGCAGCAACGTCCCCAGGTAGGTGTAGAGCGCTGTGTCGCCCGTGTTAACGGCCACCGCGTAATTCTGATATGCGTTTCGTGGGTTGAACAGGTAAGCCTGGTTCAGGTCCTCCAATGTCACCCACGTGTCGATCTCGGTGCGCGGATAGCAGTCGGTGCCGTGGCCCGTGGCGCGCAGACG
>JAURYZ010000132.1 GCA_030653635.1 Coriobacteriia bacterium
GGCGATCGAAACGCCGACAAGCAGAAGTGACAGGTAGATCGTGATGACCGCACCCAGGCTCATGACCCAGTTGCGGCGGAAGTTCTGTACGGATTCGCGGGCAAAGTAGCTGAAGTTAATCGCCATAGCCGTAGACCCCCCGATTCTGGTCGCGAATGACGCGGCCGCCCTCGAGGGCGATAACGCGCTTGCGCATTGAGTCGACCATCTCGCGGTCGTGAGTTGCCACGAGCACGGTGGTGCCTGTCTTGTTGATGCGATTGAGGAGACTCATGATGCCAAGCGACGTTGCCGGGTCGAGGTTACCGGTCGGCTCGTCTGCCAGAAGCAAAGGAGGACGGTTCACGAAGGCCCGAGCGATCGAGACCCTCTGCTGCTCGCCGCCGGAGAGCTCATCGGGATAGCTGTCAATCTTGTCCTCAAGGCCCACGAGTCGCAGCACCTCGGGCACCTGGGTGCGGATCACGTGATGCGAACGGCCGATGACCTCAAGCGCGAATGCGACGTTCTCGTAGGTCGTCTTGTTCGGCAGCAGCTTGAAGTCCTGGAACACGCAACCCATGTTGCGACGCAAGAACGGGACCTTCCAGCTCTTGAGCTTGATGAGGTCCTGACCGGCCACGATGATCTGTCCGCCGGTCGGCAGGATCTCGCGGAGCAACAGCTTGATGAACGTGGACTTGCCCGAGCCGGAATGCCCGACCAAGAACACGAACTCGCCCTGCTCGATCTCGACATCGACATCGGCCAAGGCGGGCTTCTCCGGTATGTAGTACTTCTGAACGCCGCGCATGCTGATCATGTGGCGTGTCTCTTTCTGTCAGTGCCGATCACGGCCGAGGATTCGGCCCGGTCAATGTTAGCAAATATAAGGCACTCGCGGGTGACCCGAGGGCAGGTAGCACCGTTTCTCCACAAGGCCCGTAGGCCTCGCCAGCAACTCCACAGACTACCTGCCGAGGATCTCCGATGCCGCCTTGACGATGTCGTTGGCGCTCAGACCGAAGTACACCATGAGCTCAGCGGGGTCGCCGCTCGTGCCGAAGACGTCGCGAACGCCAACGCGCTTCATGCGCGTCGGAGCCTTCTCAGACAGCAGTTCAGCGACCGCAGAACCCATACCCGCAAGTATCGAATGCTCCTCGCAGGTCACGACGGCTCCGGTCTTGGTCGCGCTTGCAATAAGCGTCACCTCGTCCAAGGGCTTCACGCTCGCGACATCGATGACCTCGGCGGATATGCCCTGCTCGGCCAGGATGTCTGCCGCCGCAAGCGCCTCAGCAACCATCACTCCACAAGCAGCAAGCGTCACATCCGAGCCCTCACGCAGCACGTACGCGCGGCCGAGCTCGAGTTCGAAGCCATCGGGGTGCACCTGCGGAAGCGCAGCGCGACCCAGGCGAACATAGAACGGCCCCGGAGTCTTTGCGGCGAGTCGCAGCGCGGCCTTTGCAGCGTTGTAATCGGCGGGAACCAGCACGCGCATGCCGGGGAGCACACGCATGAGCGCGAGGTCCTCGATCATCTGGTGTGTGCCGCCATCTGGACCCACCGTGATACCCGAGTGCGTGGGCGCAAGCTTCACATCAAGTTCCGCATAGCACACGGTGTTGCGGATCTGATCGTAGGCACGACCGGTGCCGAACACCGCAAAGCTACCGGTGAACGCGGTCTTACCGGCAACCGCGAGACCGGCAGCGGTGCCGATCATGTTGGCCTCGGCGATGCCGACGTTAAAGAAGCGGTCGGGGTAGGCCTTGGCGAATGTCGCCGTGGTGGTGGATTTGGATAGGTCGGCCTCGACGGCCACGACATCGTTACCCTCGGCAGCGAGCTCGACGAGAGTCTCGCCGAAAGCCTCGCGGGTTGCGCGCTTGGTCATCGATTAGTTCCCTTCCGTAAGTGTGCAAGAAAGCTCGCCGGCGGCCGTGATGCATTCCTCGGCAGAGGGTGCCTTGCCGTGCCAATCGGCTCTGTCTTCCATGAACGAGACGCCCTTGCCCTTGATGGTGGACGCCACGATCACCGTGGGTGCGCCCTGGGCAGTCTTGGCCGTGGCAAAAGCCGCCAGCAGCTGCTCGACGTCATGGCCATCGGCGCCCAGCACGTTCCAGCCGAACGCGCGGAACGTCTCGGCGACGTCGCCAAGATCCATGACCTCGGTGCAGGTGCCGTCGATCTGTAGGTTGTTGTTGTCCACGATCGCTATGACGTGGTCGAGCTTCTGGTGCGACGCGAACATCGCGGCTTCCCAGACCTGGCCCTCTTGCAGCTCGCCATCGCCCAAAAGGCAGTACACGCGCGAGGCGGTGTTGCCGTCGGAGCGCAGGCCAAGCGCGATGCCGTTGGCAATCGAGAGACCCTGACCGAGCGAGCCGGTCGAGACCTCGACGCCCGGGGTCTTCTTGGAGTCGGGGTGGCCCTGCAGGATCGAGCCGAGCTGGCGCAGCGTGGCCAGATGCTCGCGACCAAAGTAGCCCGCCTCGGCCAGTGCCGAGTACAGCACCGGTGCGGCGTGGCCCTTGGACAGCACGAAACGGTCGCGCTCGGGCATCTTTGGGTTGGCCGGGTCGTGTGTCATGACGCCGAAGTAGAGCGTGGCAACGATATCGGCTGCGGAAAGCGAGCCGCCGGGATGGCCGGAGCCGGCCTGCCCGATCATCTCGACGATGTCGGCGCGCATGCGCAGCGCTTTGGCTTCGATGAGTGCGGTGTCGGGTCTGGGTTCCATGGAGCACTCCGCTTCGGTAGAGATCGGCTGGGCACTCACAGCGTGCACCAGAGTACACCGCTCGTGTGACACGTGCATCATAGCCGTACGCTTGCCCCTGCGGCTACCCGAATGAGCTGCGGTGAGGGGCCAGGACACTCGGCGAACGGTCCGTGGCCGAGGGGCGAACCACAGCATAGAGGTCACTGCACCACTCACACACCTTTCG
>JAURYZ010000141.1 GCA_030653635.1 Coriobacteriia bacterium
AATTCGACAACCAAGGTCTCCTCAAGATCGTACTCGTCGAAGATCTCGCCAACGATCTCTTCGAGGAGATCCTCGATGGTCACCAGTCCCGCAGTCCCGCCGTACTCATCGGCAACGATCGCGATATGGGTCTTGGTCTGCATCTCCAGCAAGAGCTCCGAGACCGGCTTGGTCTCTGGAACGAAGAATGCGCGTCGCGCGATACTCACCGGTCGCACCGCAGTATTTCTTGAGTATGCGGCCAGCAGGTCCTTGGCATACAGAACGCCTCGGATATCGTCGACCGTGTCGTGGAAGACAGGCAGACGCGAGTAGCCGTACGCCTCGATGGCATCGATAGCCTCTTGGGCACTCGCCGTATCAGCGAGGCACGTCATATCGGTGCGCGGCACCATGACCTCGCGCACGATCTTCTCGGCGAAGTCAGCGACTGCCTCCAGTAAAGCATCTTCCGTCTCCTCGCGTGCAGTTTGGTCCCCGTCGTCGTTGACGGAGCGATAGTCATCCTCGGCAACCCAAACAGATTGCGCCGCCTCACTGCCGACAGCCAGTCGCATGCCCCATGCCCACGGAGCGCCAAGGATTTTGGCCGGACCATAGAGGGCGCCGCAAGCGCGAAGGGCCAGACCAGCGAAACTGAGTGCGACGTCCTCCGGGTTTTGCACCGCCAGCGTACGGGGCAGTGTCTCGCCCAGCGAAAAGGCGAATACGAGGCCGATCAGCCCCCCGAGAAGCGCCGAGGCGAGCGGCGAAAACTGCGTGTAGTGGATGAATAGCCAAGCAACGCCGACGCTTGCGCCTGCGAAGGCCATGGCCCGCGACAGCGCCGCGGCGGCCCGAAGCCGATGTGGACGGGCACCCAGCATCTCGAGTGCGTCAGCTCCATTGCGACCAGCTTCAGCCAACCTGAGAGCACGTCCGGGCGCAATCAACGCGAACGCGGTCTCCTCGGCGGTCATTGCGGCAGCGAAGGCCACGAGCAGCAATATTGAAGCGACCGTGACGATTAACGGCACGTGTGAATACCTCCTTCAGAAACCATCACAGCAAGAATACCTGAAACACCAGCGTAGGAATGAGAAAGCCGACCACTGCGCCCAGGAGCACCTGGGGGATCGTATGCGTCTCGCTCTCGACGCGGCTGTGTGCCACCAGAAACGCGATAAACAGCGCGAGCACACCTGCGTTAGCGCTTTGAGTCGTGTAGGCGATCGCCGAGGCGCCACCGACTGCGAGCGCCACGTGTCCCGAGGGCCATCCACCGTGCAGGAACGTCCCTTCCTTAGTGACGGCCTTCATCACAAGAACAGCCAACACCGTAAGCGCCAATCCAATCAACGTCAGCGTCGCGGAGGACTGTCGAACTACATGAAAGCCACCCGCAGCCATGGCGACCGCGCGATCGAAAAAGACGATGTATCCCACAGCGACCGCGTTAAGAGAGGCGACAAGGACCGCACCTGCGGCAACGTCCTTGGCCGTCTTGGCCTTAGGATCGAAGTGGTCGACCACCATGTCGACTGTGGCCTCAATGGCGGTGTTGGCAAGCTCGGCGACGAACACGAATGTGATTGCGAACAGAAGGGCGACCATCTCCCAGCGGACCACGCCCAAAAGAACGGCGGAAATGAGCACCAAGACGGCCGCTGAAGCGTGAAGGCGCATGTTGCGCTGCGTGCGCAGCGCGTAAAGCATTCCTTCGATCGCGTAGTTGAAGCTCCACAGCAGAGATCTACTTCTCACGGCTGGGTCACACCTGGTCAGCGTAGGCCGACAAGAGCTCGCGCTCGCGCTGCTGCATCACTTCTGCTGCGTCGTCTTCCTCATGATCGTAGCCAAGCAGATGCAAAATGCCGTGTACGAGCAGCAGATTCAGTTCCTGCTCAACGGTGTGCCCGAACTCCTCGGCCTGGGAAAGCGCGATGTCCGGCGCGATGACGACGTCACCCAAAGTGACCGGCTCGTCGCTGTCCACCGGACACGGATCGTCGCAGCCAAACGAGAGAACGTCCGTGGGCCCCTCTTTGCCGCGGTAGCGAGTGTTAAGTTCAGTCATCTCCTCGATATGCACGATGGCAATGGAGAGCTCGACGTCATAGGTTATGTCCTCGCGAAACAACACGAACGCCGCGAGCTTCTCGAATGCGGCCAGATCTAGCGGCTCTGGGTCACGATGACTCGTGAGCTGGATGCTGGACATTGTCAGACCTCCTAGGTGTGGTACTCGGGTACTCGATTCGAGGATGATAGATGCTCGCAAGCATCCGTGAATACACTCCAACTACTGCCTCTATTTGAGCCAAGGTTAGATCCGAGTCATCGAGCTGACCGTCATCGACCTTACCGCTGATCACGCTGCGGACCGAGGCCTCAATACGATTGGAAGTTGGCTTCTTGACCGCTCGAACGGCAGCTTCGCAACTGTCGGCGAGCATCACAAGTGCAGCCTCCTGAGACTGGGGTCGGCGTCCGTCATACCTGAAGTCCGCCTCGTAGACCGGATCGTCGCCTGCAGCGGCCTTGTTGTAGAAGTAGCTCACGAGCGAAGTGCCGTGGTGCTCCTGAATGATCGAGATGATCTCGCGCGGCAGTCGGTGCTTTCGCGCCAGCTCCATCCCCTCTTTCACATGAGAGGTGATGATGAGAGCAGACAACGACGGGGCCGTGTCGTCATGAGGATTGGATCCACCAGCCTGGTTCTCCACGAAGAAGGCGGGCCTGCGTATCTTGCCCACGTCGTGATAGTAGGCACCTACGCGCGCCAACAGCTGATTCGCGCCGATCGACTCGGCAGCAGCCTCGGCCAAGTTACCGGTCATAACCGAATGGCTGTAGGTTCCTGGTGCGGAGGTCATGAGTTCACGCAACAAAGGCTGCGCCGGATTGGCCAGTTCGAGCAGTCTGAGGTCAGTGGTGATACCGAACAGATGCTCAAAGAACGGCAGCAGGCCGTAGCCCAGCACCGCCGACAGCATCCCTCCGATCGCGCCGAAACCCGATGCCTTCACTGCTTCGGCAAGCGGCGCGCCTGAAGCGAGCGTCCCGACCAGACCTACGAGCGCGCCTATCGCGACAAGAGTCGAGCCGACGTAGAACAAGCGTCGGCGGTCGGTCATGAACGAGACCCCGACGACAGCCGCCATCGCCCAGACCAACGTGGCGACCACAGTGTCACCGGTTGCGAATCCGAGCATCACTGCGGCAAGCGAGGATAGAACAGCTGTCAGGAGACCCTCGCGCGCGGATATGAGTAGTGTCGCCAGCATCGCGGCCAGCGGGACAGGCAGGATGTAGATCGAGATATCGGGTCGCCACCAAAGCAGCACCCGCGTGATCCAGATCATCCCGACGAACAACGAAGACAAGACCGCGAGATTGCGAAGACTCAACCAGATCGGGCTGTCGTAGCGCCAGATGAAGGCTCCGATGGAACCGACCATAAGCGCAACCAGCGCCACAAGCGCCATCAGGGACTCCGGCGAACCGGACTGGTCGAACAGACCCAGACGCTTGATGATCTCAAGATCCTCGGCAGACACGATCTCGCCCTCGACCACGATATTCTCACCGGCCTGGCGGGCCACGATGACCGCATCAACCTCCTGAGCGGCGGCTTTGCGGGCGGCTTGTGATGCGACCGCGTCCACCACAAGCGTGGGCTGAAGCTCGGCCGCGACCATGGCGGATATCACCGCTTGCTGCGCTGCCGGATATGGCAAACTCTTGGTGCTGGCGCCCAGGGTGGAGATTGCCTCGACCAGATCCACATCGGTCATGCGCCGCGACATGAGTGTCGTTGCGAGCTGCAAAGCACTTGTCTTGGTCGATTCCAGTTCCGCCCGACTCATCTGGGAAGCGGCCGAGATCACCGCGGCGTCGAGATTCGGATACTCGGTTTCCAGACGCGCTGCGATGCTGCCGGCGATGAGTTCGGGTGTGGTGGTGGCAAGGATGCTCGCATCCGAGCGAGCCTCTATCGTGAAGTCGAAGAACTTGGCTATCTGTTCCCGCGCCACGTCGACGACCTCTTCGTCGTAGCGCACCACGGGCTCGACGGCGCTCGAAGCCTGCGAACGAAGCTCCTGGGTAGCGTCCTCATCCACGAACTGGACGCTGCGCGGTGCGCGCACGGTGCGCGAGGCCGGCACTCCTTCTGGCAGATCGAGCGGAGGCGTTTGAACCACAAGAGGGAACGAGACGGCGACAACAACAAAAAGACCCAGTACTATTCGCTGCGCGAGAGAAGACGCCAGCAGGCCCTTCTGAGGCAAGATCCGCTTTATGCTATCGAACAGGCTAGCCATCGTCGCGCGTTGCGCGAGCCTCCTCGAATACGCTGTACGCCGTCACGATGCGCTGAACGAGCTTATGCCGCACCACATCGGACGCCAGTAGGTCGATAAACTCGATATCATTCACGCCACGGAGGATCTCGCGGACCTGCTTTAGTCCCGAGGCCCCCTTTGGCAGGTCGATTTGAGTGACATCACCGGTGATAACGACCTTGCTCCCAAAACCGAGGCGAGTAAGGAACATCTTCATCTGCTCGGGACTCGTGTTTTGGGCCTCATCAAGGACGATAAAGCTGTCGTTCAGGGTGCGCCCGCGCATGAAAGCCAAGGGTGCCACCTCGATTACTCCGCGATCCATGAGCTGTTGGGACTTCTCGGTATCCATCATGTCGAACAGCGCATCGTACAGCGGGCGCAGGTACGGGTCCACCTTCTCGAACAACGTGCCTGGCAGATAGCCTAGTGACTCGCCCGCCTCAACGGCCGGACGGGTGAGAATGATTCGGCCCACCGAACGCTTCTTGAGCGCTTCGACTGCCATAGCCATCGCAAGGTAGGTTTTGCCAGTGCCTGCGGGGCCTATGCCGAATGTGACGGTATTGCTGCGAATCGCATCGACGTAGCGCTTCTGGCCGCCGGTCTTGGGCCTGATTGACTTGCCCTTGTGGGACAAAATGACGTCAGAGAACGCCGCAGTCGGCGAGCACTCACCGTCGCGCAGCATTTCCACGGAACGCTCGATGGCATCGCGGTTGAGCTCGACTCCGCGCTCCACAAGCGAGATCATCTCAGCGAACAAAGAACTCACCGCCTGAGTCTCAAGAGGCTCACCCACGATGGTTATCTGGTTGCCGCGCACGGCGATATCGGACTCGAACTGCTCTTCGATGATGCGAAGCAGGTCGTCGCTTTGTCCCAGCAGGTCGATCATGTTCAGCTCAGGCGGGACGACGAGCTTTATCTGAGTAGGTTCCAACGTGTGTCAGGCACCTTCTTGATCGGTTTGGATGGGTGCCCGAACCCCTCGGGCCCACGTCGATATTCTATCATGCAGGCGCGACATCACCCTTGTGGGGGTCGCCCAGCAGTACCCCACCATCGCGTCCCACAATCTTCACGGACACGGTCTGTCCGGCGCCGGGTGCAGGTCCGAAGCCGGGCGTCATCCGCACCTTCGCGTACTGCGCTGAGGTCCCCTCGATTACGCCTTCGTCGCGTTCTTTCTCCACGAGCACTTCAAGCGACGTGCCGATGAGACCCTCGAGCCACTCGGTGCGCAACTCCTCGGCAAACTGGCGGACTCGCAGGGCATGCGCGGCTATGACCTCAGGTGAGAGCTGATCTGGCATCTGTGCTGCAGGTGTTCCGGGACGGCGGGAGTATCTGAACACGTGGATCTTTGAGAATGCGACGCTGGCACAGACGTCCAGTGTCGCGGCTAGGTCGCTCTCGTCCTCTCCTGGAAAGCCAACGAGCACGTCGGTGGTCACCGCAAGGCTAGACAATGCGGCTTTCGCGGCCGAGATGCGGCCGAGGTACTCCGCCGCCGTGTAGCGACGACCCATGGCAAACAGCACCTTGTCCGAGCCGGATTGAAGCGGGACGTGCAGATGTGGGCAAAAGCCGGGAAGCGAAGCCATCACGCAAAGAAGCTTTGCCGTGAGGTCCTGCGGCTCGATGCTTGAAAGCCGCAGACGGTCGACACCGGTCTGGGCGAGCGCCACGAGCAGGTCGGCTAGGTCGGCGCCCGTCTCTAAATCGCGATACCGGCCGACATTGATCCCGGTGATGACGATTTCAGACGTACCCGCCAAAACCAACGAGCGCGCTTCGTCGAGCAAGGATGCCATCGGTTCGGAGCGAGGCACGCCGCGCGCAGAAGGCACGATGCAGTAGGTGCAATGATTGTCACAGCCGTCTTCGACTTTCAGCATGGCCCGA
>JAURYZ010000146.1 GCA_030653635.1 Coriobacteriia bacterium
ACTGGCACCTCGAGTATGCAGCCGAAACCATGGCGGGCCTGGGCGAGCTGTTCTAGGGCTCGCACGACCAATCCACGACCAATCCACGAACGGCGCGTTGAACCGCACGCTAGCGGGTATATGGGTTTCGCGTGACCCAGAACACCGGATCGAGGGGGCTCGATGAATACCGAGGGCGCGGTACGTCACATCCGTCATGACATCCCGGATGCGTCTTTTCGCAATGACGACCAAAGTGAGCTTCCAGCGCGCGCTGCTGAGGCCGCCACTGAGCTGTACGCGACCCACGAACACGAACAGCGGCGCCGACGTTTTGAACTGGCGCTGATGAGAGCCGCTGACGCTGAGCGATGACCAGTTTGCTAGGGCAACGCCTGTGAATGCCTTGAGGCCCTGCTGGTCGTCTCGCGTGCTACCCTTTGCGCAGGGGACGTCACCCCACGCAAAGGCAGGCTGGATTGGGCACACTGGACAGTACACATAGCAGTCATGCGGCGCGGCCGGTCGGTGTGCGGGCGTTCCGTGTCCAAATGGCCTCGCTCATCGTGCTGTATACGGTGCTCGTGTACAGCGGGATCTTCCTTCTGACACGCGCCCTGCTGCTGGACTCGGTACATAACCAGGCGGCCTCGTATGCGTCACTCGTATTGGACACCCGAACATGGAACGCCTCGCGTGGAGGCGTTTGGGTTCTCAAGTCGAGTGAATCCCCAAGCAATCCATACCTTGCACAACTGGGCGTTTCTCCCGACATCCATGCCGAAGACGGCACCACCCTCACCCTGAGAGACCACGCCACGATGACTCGGGAGATCTCAGAAGTCTCCAGCACACAAGGTCGGGTCTGGTTTCATCTCACTTCTCTGGACTACATCAACCCGGCCAACGCTCCCGATTCGTGGGAGAGAACGGCACTAGAACGGATCCGCGATGGAGAGGCCAACGTCAGTGGGGTGAGCGAGGACGGAGACGTGCGCACCTATCGACTTGCCTCCGCGCTCACGGTTGATGCCGGCTGCCTGAAGTGTCATTCGGCACAAGGCTACAAGGTCGGTGACAACCGCGGTGCTGTGACGATTAGTGTCGCCATGCGCGATACAGATGCCCAGATCCGGCTGACGGCTGTCGCACTCACCGGTTTCGGTGGCCTGACCCTAGCCCTGTCGCTCTTGGCCCTCTCCTACCTGACATCCAAGATGCAGCAACGCATCGAGGAAGCGAACATGCAACTCGCTCACGCGGCGATCACCGATGCTTTGACCGGATCACTGAACCGCGGTGCGACACTATCCAGATTGGCCGAGGAGTTCGAGCGCGCGCGTCGCGAGAAGAAACCATTGAGCGTGATCATGCTCGACCTGGATAACTTCAAGCGAATCAACGACACGTATGGTCACGCGACCGGAGACTGCGCACTTAGAGAATTTGTCGACAGTGCCAAGGCCTCTGTCCGCGCCTATGACATCGTGGGCCGTGTTGGAGGCGAGGAGTTTCTCATCGTCTCCCCCGGCGCGGACTCGAACACAGCTTACGGACTGGCACTGCGGATCTTGGATGGTATTCGCAGTAGCCCGCTCGACTGCAACGTAGGACTGACGATCACGGCTAGTGCAGGCGTCGCCGACATGAACAGTTCCGATGAGAGCATCGACACGCTCATGGGACGAGCAGACGCCGCCCTTTATCACGCGAAGGACAACGGGCGCGACCGCGTCGAAACCGCGTAGGCGGATGACATGGCAGACCACCTTCAGCCCTCTTTGGCAAACTTGAACGCCAGACCACCTAGGCCAAGAGCCTCTGGTGATCTGTTGCGAATCGTTGCCGCGCGCTTCGTATCGCGAGCGGGCAGTGAGGCTGCGTTCTTCGTGGGAATCTGGGGCAAAGCCGCATTCCAGCTGCAGGCCACGGCAGGGCAACTCGCGATTCTAATGTTCTCGGTAGCCGTGAGTTCCATCGCTGGCAGCTTCATGGCTGGGGCTCTGGTCGATCGGTGGGGACCACGTCGGGTACTGGCCACATTCGAGGTGCTGTTCATCCCGGCGGCCCTCGCGGTCGCCTTAGCGCAAGACATGACCCAGATGGCCGCCATAGTGGGCGTATGGGCATTCGTGGGTGCTCCCGTGGTCACCGCCAGCGCCTCGTTCGCTCCGTTTCTCAAAAAGCAGGACTTGTCGCTCGAACGGATCAACTCGTGGATCGAGGGTGGGGCATCGATGGCCTTCGTCGTCGGCCCGGCCGTCGGAGCGCTGCTTGTTCGCTACGGGAGCGTCGACTGGGTATTCGTGCTCGATGCTGCGACTTCACTTATGGCGGCACTGCTTGTGTGGCGTGTCGATATCGACGTTCCAAAGAGGGCACCTGCCCACAAGAGGCGTCACCCGCTAGCTGAGTTCTCTGAGGGCCTCACCACGGTCTACCGGCTCCGCCCTTTGCGCTACTACGTCCTAGGCGGCTCACTTGTGTGGCTCGCCTTCGGCGCCTTCGGCGCGCTTGAGCCATTGTTCTTCCGCGACGTGGTGGGTGCCGATATCGAGACCCTTGGCTGGATGAACGCGATCTTCGGGCTTGGATTCCTCATCGGCGCATCATCATTACCTCGAATGCCCAAGCGGCTCTTTTCGGCGCGGGGACTAGCCATCATCGTCGCGCTCGTCGGCGCCGGTACGGTGCTCTATGTCGGATCGTCGGACCTTCGGGTCATCGCGATCGGCGCGCTGTTCTGGGCCAGCGTGATTGGCCTGATGGAGCCACTGCTGCGTACCTTGATACACCGTGACTCCCCTCACGAAGTGGTGGGCAGGGTTGTTGGGGCCTCCGAAGTGCATCGGCGTGTCGGAGAGTTGCTTCCTCTCGCGTTCGCGCCGACGCTGGCGGGAATGTTCGGTGTTCAGACAGTCATGATCGCCGGCGGGTTTCTCGCCACCGCCGTCGCCATGTTGTCACTGCGCGAGGCCGCGGTGGTGGATCGCATCGTAGGCACGACAGATGCGACTTTGACCCAAATCATGCGCGTCCAAGCGTCCGACGAACCCATTTCCCCTAATCGGTAAGGCCTGCACCCTCGCTCGGGTACACTCCTTTGCAACATCATCCCGACAGGAAGCCGGCTCATGTCGCCAGCCAAAGACAACGTCGTACCCATCGATTCCAAGCCGAGCAATCGACTCGACGGCTCGGTCTCCCCCTATCTGGCCGCGCACGCCCACGACCCGGTCAAGTGGCGTCCATGGGGTTCGGCCGCACTCAAACGCGCCAATCGGCTCGACAGGCCACTGCTGATCTCGATCGGCTACCAGTCCTGCCATTGGTGTCACGTGATGCAGCGAGAGTCATTCAAGGACCCAGATCTGGCCGGCTTCATCAATCGGCACTTCGTCCCGGTCAAGATCGACCGCGAGCTGCGTCCAGACCTAGATGCCCTGTACATGAGCTACGTCACCGCCACCACCGGCTCGGGTGGATGGCCTCTCACCGTCTTCGCAACTCCCGACGGCATTCCGTTCTATGGGGGCACCTACTTCCCACGCCAGTCTCCCGATTCCCGGATCCCGGGCCTGGCCGACGTGCTAGATATGGTGCTCAGAGCATGGAAGCTCCAGCGTAAAGAGACAATGGCCACTGCCGAGGAGGTCCGCGAGTACCTGAGCGGATCATGGGAAACCGCCAGTGACCCGTTGAATACCGCAACTGTTGCCGACGCAGCCACCGCTCTACGTGGAATCGAAGACCCGTCTAACGGCGGAATCGGCGCGGCCCCAAAGTTCCCTCAGGCCCCAGCATGTACGTTCCTGCTTGAGTTCCACCGCCTCACAGGCCAACAGTGGGCGATGGATATGGCTTTGCGCTGGATGCGCGCGATGCTACGCGGTGGGATTCGCGACCATGTCGGGGGCGGGATATTCAGATACTCGACCGACGCCCGATGGTCCGTCCCACATTTCGAGAAGATGCTCTACGACCAAGGTCTGCTCTTATCGACCCTCGCCGCACTCAACAACCACAAGTCCGACGCCGAGTTCGCCCACGCTGTGCGCGAGACAGCTGAGTTCTTGGCAAGAGATCTAGCGCGACCGGACGGTGGCTTTAACTCCTCAATCGATGCGGAGACAAAAGGCGTTGAGGGCGCAACCTACACGTGGACGCACGAACAGCTCTCGGCGGTTTTGGACGACACGCAGATGGCCATCGCGACGGAGTACCTCGGAGCCGACGAGACAAACCTCGAAGAGGGCCTCGAGTTCGTAGTATCCAGAAGGGCCGGCCGCGAGTATCGCTCCGTCGAGGTCGATGAGATTCTCGCGCTCCTGCGCGCTGTGCGCGATCTGCGCCCGCAACCTGCTGTAATCGACAATGTGCTTGTGTCATGGAATGCACTCGTGGCCAGAGGCCTTATTGAGGCCGGGGCCTCCTTTGGAGAACCCGTGTTGACCCAGCTTGGTCTATCCACCATCGATTACCTGGTCGCTCAGGCGCTAAGCGCCGGAGAGGTGCTTCACGCCGTCGGGGACCCTAGCGTGGCCAAGGTGCGACTTCTCGAGGACAGCGCCTCCCTCACTGCCGCATGCCTCTCTGCGGTGATTCTCGCCGACCGACACGACCTGCTGAAACTCGCGATCAAACTTCACTCCAAAGCACGCAAGCAGTTTCGAGCCAAGGATGGACGCATGCAGGTCTCCGCAGGTGATCCCCTGATTCCACTTATGCCAGTCGACCAAGCTGATGCCCCAACCCCTTCAGGCGCGGCGCTGTTCGCGGAAAACGCCGCTCGGCTCGCGTCGATAACCACCGATACCAGCTATGTCGAGGACGCAGCCGCCACTCTTCGGCAGTTCTCACGGGCTGCATGTGCGGTCCCGGCACTGGCAGGTCACGCGCTGGCCGTCGCTGCGATGCTTGAGCGCGAAGGGCTACTTCCCAACCATAAGAGCTGAGGGGGATGGTTGCAGCGTAGGAGCGGTGAAGCAAGCCGCTCCAGACCCGCCGAGGGTAGGAATGGCACACGGTATGCTACAATTCGCTGCTGTGCCTCGAAGGTCGACGCCTGACCATCGCCGAGACACACTGAACCGGCATATCGCTGGCACCCGGACAAATTCGGGAGCCGCGCGTCTCGTCCAAACGGACGGACGCGCACCCACGCTGCCGCATCCCACCGCGCACACCCCCTCGGGCATCCCATTGCCCACACTCAAAATGAGTGACAAGCGGCGGCGAGTCATGTCCCCTTCACAGGAGGAAACATATGCAAAGACGCCTCATTGCCGTTGTAGTACTGGCCCTCGTTGGAGTGCTCGCTTTCGCGACTCCCGCAATAGCAAGCTCATACTCATCTCGAATCAGCCAGTACGTCGCCGCTCGCCCCGCCCAAGCGCGCGTGACCCAGATGGCCCTAATCCGCGCAGGATGGGGCTACTCGACGCCTGCGCAGCAGTCCCTTCTGCGCCAAGCCATCATGGTTTCGGCAGGAGAGA
>JAURYZ010000152.1 GCA_030653635.1 Coriobacteriia bacterium
GTGCCCGTGATGTTATTGGCGTGCTGGCAGATGACCGCGCGGGTCGGCGCGACGCGAACCGCCGCCTCGACATCGTCGGGATCCACGAAGCCGGTGTCATCGGCAGGCACGACCACAACTTCGACACCGGACTCAGCAAGCGCATTGAGCGGTCGGGCAATCGCGTTGTGCTCCATGGAGCCGACCACTACCCGATCGCCAGGTCCGAGCAGCCCCAGAAGCATGAGGTTGCACCCGAACGTGCACGACGGCACGAAGATGAGATTCTCAGAAGCCTCTACGCCGAGGAGTCGCGCGCAATCATTGCGTGCGTCGAACACCGCGCGCGCACTGTGCATCGCCAGATCGTACACGCCACGCCCGGGGTTTCCCCCGAGGGTGGTCATCGCAAGGTGCATCGCCTCGACGACCTCTGGCGGCTTTGGCCACGACGAAGCGGCGTGATCCAGATAGATGCGCGTGGTGGTCTGCGGGGCACCGTTCACTTGGGGTGTCCCTCGCCGGCCATCATGTCCACGCCATGTTCGAGCTGGTCGGATATGAAGCCGAACGACTCGATCGCACCTTTTCTGCTGCCGGGGAAGTTGACGACAAGCGTGTTGCCGCGCAGGGCGGCCACGCCTCGTGAGAGCATCGCCCTGCGTGTCACGGCCATGCTTTGGGAGCGTATGGCTTCGGCGATTCCGGGAGCCTCACGGTCACATGCGAGCATCGTTGCCTCGGGTGTCACATCTCTGCCCGAAAATCCGGTGCCCCCCGTTGTAAGCACGACATCGGCGCGATCCTCATCGGCCATCGCGACGATAGCGGCACTGATCGCGTCCGTCTCATCGGGCACGATGCGATACGCCACGACCTGCCAACCGAGAGCCTCAGCGGCTTCTTGCAGCGCAGGACCCGCCGTGTCCTCGGCCTCGCCGGTTGAGCGGGTATCCGAGCAGGTCACTATCCCGATACGCAGGCTCTCCACGCTCACTCCCCCTTGTCGAACCCGGCTTTGGCGGCCATCTCAGCGGCCTCGCGAGCACGTTCCTCGGCGAATTCACGGATCGCTTGTTCGGGCGTGCGATCACAGGTGCCGTCGCCGAGCGAAATGACCTGAACGATGTCGCCGACATCGATATCGCCCGCCTCGCGCACGACCGCGAACAATCCCTCGCGGGGCATCACGCAATCGCCTGCCTGGTAGTAGATCGCACATTTGGTGTGGCAGACCTTGCCGATCTGGCTGATCTCCATGACCGAGTCCGCACCGACCTTGATGATGCTGCCGACGGGAAGGGCCAGAAGATCGATCCCTTCGGTGGTGATGTTCTCAGCGAAGTCGCCGGCTCCTACGTCGAGGCCCTTAGCGACCATCGAGTCGATGGACTCCTTGGCCAAAAGCGAGACCTGGCGATGCCAGTCTCCGGCGTGAGCGTCGTCCTGAAATCCGCGATCGAGCACGAGCGTGCCGTGCGTGCCCGGCGTCTTGCGGACCGTCTTTTTCTCAGACAGGTTGATAGATACCACGCGGCCGGGGCCGGGCATGGGTGCGTCTGTCATCTCATCTTCTCCTCGCGAGTCCAGGTGCCGCTCTTGCCGCCTTCTTTGGAGAGCAACGCCACATCGGAAAGGACCATCCCTCGGTCCACTGCTTTGCACATGTCGTAGATGGTCAGTCCCGCGATGGCAGCGGCGCAAAGCGCCTCCATCTCGATACCGGTCTTGCCGTCGGTCGCCACTGTCGCCGTGATCCCGATGCCGGTGCGTCCGTCGCCGCCAGCGTCTTGTGCTCGCATGGGCGAAAGCTCGATGCTCGCGTGCGTGATCGCGAGCGGGTGGCACATAGGGATCAGGTCGCTCGTGCGCTTGGCGGCCATGATGCCCGCGATGCGCGCGGCCGCGAGCACGTCACCTTTTGGGGCGTCGCCGCCCACTATGAGCTCCAGAGTGGCCGGCAGCATGGCGATGAAACCGCCCGCCACGGCCACGCGGTGCGTGACATCCTTGTCGCCCACGTCGACCATGCGGGCGGCGCCGGACTCGTCGACGTGCGTGAGGCGGGGGTTCGCCTCGGGAGTAAGCGGCATGGGTCAGCCTCCGATCTGGGACATGCGGCGCAGTGTGCCTACGCGCTCGTTGTGGCTCTCGGGCTTGGAATCAAGCGCCGTCTTGATGATAGCGCGGACGTCGTCATCGGTGCCCGAACGCAGCACGGTCCTCAAGTCGAGCTCGTCGTCGGAGAACAGGCAGGTGCGCAGCTTGCCGTCGGCCGTGAGGCGCAGGCGGTTGCACTCCGAGCAGAAGTGGTGCGAGAGCGGGCTGATCACGCCGATGGTGCCTTGCGCGTCGGCGAAGCGATAGTAGCGCGCAGGTCCCCAGCCGCCGGGCGCATTCTCGCGCTCAAGGCCGATGAGCGGACCTGCGCCGACCGCCTGCCCCGCACGCGAAATCTTTGCGAGCACGTCGTCGCTGGGCACATGATCGGCGCGCGTCCAGTGAAACCCGGGGTTGTCGCCGGCGCAGCCAGCGCCCTCGATGCCCACAGCGCCCAAGGCGCCCTCGATGCCCTCATTGGCATCGTCGCCCACGGGCATGTACTCGATGAAGCGCACGTGTAGCGGACGCTCGAGCGTCATCTTGGCAAAGCCGAACAGGTCCTGCTCAAGCGAGCGAACCACCACGACGTTTAGCTTGATGGGATCAAAGCCAGCCTCGAAGGCCGACTCGATGCCCGCGAGCGCGTCTGCGAGGTTGCCTCCGCGCGTGATGTCCTTGTAGACTGCGGGGTCTAGCGAGTCAAGCGAGATGTTCACGCGCTCAAGGCCGGCCTCACGCAGATCTGCAGCGAACTTGGGAAGCAGTGTGGCGTTGGTGGTGAGCGCGATGGCCTCGATGCCGGTCATCGCGCGCAAACGGCGGATGTGGTCGACCACTCCATAGCGCACGAGCGGCTCGCCGCCCGTGAGACGGATCTTGCTGATCCCCTGCTCGACCGCGATGCCCGCGAAGCGCTCGATCTCCTCGAGAGAAAGGATCTCGTCATGGCCCTTCCACGCGACGCCGCCCTCGGGCATGCAGTACACGCACCGAAGGTTGCATCGGTCTGTGAGCGAGATGCGCAGGTAGTCGATCCTTCGTCCGAACGAGTCGATCGCCACGTCACGCACCCCCTTTGCCGAGGAACGCTGCCTCGATCGCGTCGGCCACTGCTGTCGTGTCATCGAGCCCGAAGCGCTGCACCCCGAGCGGTGCCGCATCCGGGTTGTCGGTGGCAAGCGCCCACAGCTCATGAGGCTCGCAGATGATGCCTTCGGAACGCGCGCGACGCGAGACCTCGATGCGCACGCTACCCGCGCGCTTGAAGCCCTCGGTGAGCACGATGTCGACGTCGCCCGCAGCAGCCACCAACTCCTCGAGCGACTGCTCGTGGTCAACCTTGCGAACGATGCCGAACTTGTCAGGTGAGCTGATCATCGTGACCGCGGCGCCGGCCTTGGCGTGTCGCCAAGAGTCCTTGCCGGGTACATCGATATCGAAATCATGAACGTGGTGCTTCACGGTCGCCACGCGGTATCCGCGCTCGGTCAGCTCGCG
>JAURYZ010000157.1 GCA_030653635.1 Coriobacteriia bacterium
CGTCGTCGACGCGACCGAGGAGCCAGTAGTAGCCATCCTCGTCCTTGCGGGCCCCATCACCGGTGAAGTACATACCAGGGAACTGGGAGAAATAGACTTCCTTCACGCGAACGTTCTCCGGATCGCCCCATGTGCCGCGCAGCATTCCCGGCCATGGGTACTTGATGCACAGACGACCGCCAGAGCCGGCGGGGGTTTCCATCTTGTCCTCGTTCATGATAATCGGCTGGATGCCAAAGAAGGGCTTCGTGGCTGAACCCGGCTTCATCGGAGTGGCGCCAGGCATGTTGGTGATCATGTGACCACCGGTCTCGGTCTGCCAGTACGTGTCAACGATCGGCACGTTCTCCCGGCCGATGTGCTTGTAGTACCACATCCAGGCCTCGGGGTTAATCGGCTCGCCCACGGTTCCAAGGACCCGAAGACTGGAAAGGTCGTACTTTGACGGCCACTCCTCGCCCAGCTTCATGAGCGCACGGATCGCGGTGGGAGCGGTGTAGAACTGATTGACGCCATGCTTCTCGATGATCTGCCAGAAGCGGCCAGCATCCGGGTATGTGGGCACACCCTCGAACATCAGAGAGGTCGCGCCCATCGCGAGCGGGCCATACACCACGTAGCTGTGGCCAGTGACCCAGCCGATATCTGCGGTGCAGAAGAAGACGTCCTCATCGTGATAGTCGAACGTGTACTTGAATGTCATGGCCGTGAACAGAAGGTAGCCGGCGGTGGTGTGATAGATGCCCTTGGGCTTGCCGGTCGAGCCTGAGGTGTACAGGATGAACAACGGGTCCTCGGCGTCCATCCACTCGATATCGCAGTGCTGGGAGATGCCCTCGGAACGAACCTCCTCGTGATACCAGTAGTCACGTCCGGGCTCCATGTCGACACGAGTCTGCGCGCGAGAAACGACGATCACGGACTCAATGGTCGGACACTCAAGCAGGGCCTCGTCGGCCATGGCCTTGAGGGGAACGACGCGACCGCCGCGAATGCCCTCGTCGGCAGTGATGAGCATCTTGGCGCCGCAGTCCTGGATGCGATCGCGCAGGGCCTGAGCGGAAAAGCCGCCAAACACGATCGAGTGGATTGCACCGATACGTGCACAGGCGAGCATCGCCACGGCGAGCTCCGGAATCATTGGCATGTAGATGGCGACACGGTCGCCCTTCTTGATGCCGTGCTTCTTGAGGACGTTAGCGAGTCGACACACCTTGTAGTACAGCGACTGATACGTGTACATCTTGGTGCGGCCCTCGTCGGACTCCCATATCAACGCGGCTTTGTTACGACGCCACGTAGTGAGATGCCTGTCGATGCAGTTGTATGCGACGTTGGTCTTGCCGCCTTTGAACCACTCGACCTTCGGAGTGTCAAACTCCCACTCGAGAACCTTGTCCCACTTCTTGTGCCAGTACAGGTACTCCTCGGCCATCTCGGCCCAGAATCCCTCAGGATCCTCGATTGACCGGTTGTACATGGCGTCATACTCGTCCATGTTCTTGAGATATGCCCTGTCGGACACCCACGCCTGGGGCTCGACAACGCGCAGTTCCTTCTGCATCGATTCGATTGACTTCGACTCGTCAGTCATACTGCCTCCCATGTCCCGTTGGTTACTGTCTCAGACGACACCCGGCGTGCTCGGGAGCCCCGAAGAAGATCCATGCTCCCGATCCGCAGCACTAGCCGATTGGTTCAATCCATACTACGAAAGTCATGGCCTAATCCCTACTTGTCGTCAGGTGGGCGGCAGTTTTTGGTCGGCCAACGGCACCATAACGCAGGGGGACGGCAAGACAGTTCCCGACCAAATATCAACGACCGGAATCAGTTTGTAACAATAGTTGCAACTGGTGATGCCATCGGTTAAAGTCCGATTAGTTAACAGTTTCCCTTCCCTCATCGCCGCTTCGGGGAATCCGGGCGGCAAACAAGAAGCGGGGCATCGACGACCGGCATCGCGATGTGCGTACGGACACCAGGCAGTCCATACGGCAAGCCCGCGCAGAGACTCAGGGGTAATAAGGGAAGGAATAAGGAAGCCCCAGCCCGAAGGCTGGGGCTTCCGGCTATCTTATGGCAGGTCACCTAGTGTTGACGATCCAAAATCCGTGACACACGAACGTGATCCACGGCAGCGTCTATCGACCGAAGATGCCCCTCTTGAGCCTGAACGGCTCGAGGGCCGTGTGCGAAACGTAAGATGCCATGAACTCCGGGTACTGCGCGAGCTCAAGGTGTCGGACTCCAGACAAACCTCGCTCGACTTCCTGCAGCAGACCACGGTCGAACGCAATCATGGCAGCGCCAAGCAGCGAAGTATTCCCCGCGCTCTCGATTCTATCGCCAAGATCCTCTGGGAGCACTCCTAACTCAACGAGATCGACGGGGTTCAAGGTGCTTCCAAAACCACCGGAGACGACCAAACGCCTCACGGACTGGGGCTTTATGCCCGCGTGCGCGAAGACCGCGACCACGCCCGCTGCCACCGCCGCTTTCGCCATCTGGAAGGCACGAACGTCTGTCTGCAACAGGAGTGGAGCGTTGTTCTTGTCTGCGGATAGGGCGAATCCCAAGACGTCGCCCATGTGTGTGAACCTATCCAACCAAGGGCCGGTACTGACCATCAGACCATCCGCGTTGATGTGACCTGCCCGCCGAAGCGTCGCGATTGCGCTGACGAGTCCCGAGCCACAGAGCCACCCCGGCTCTCCGCCACCCGCAACGACGATCCTCAGCTCATCGCCCTTAGCCCCAACCTGCTCGATTGCGCCTTGACCCCATGGGCCACCGCTTGAGATTCCAAAACCTTCGAACGCCGGCCCAGCCGGGGCAGACGCCACCGTCACTCCAAGACTCGTGACAGCCGATATCTCCGCGTTCGTGCCGATGTCCACAAGGAGCTCAGGACTTTGTGCCCCGATCATCCCGGCTGCCAACAGCCCGGCTGTCGTGTCCCCGCCCACAAACGAGGCGATGGGCATGACGAATTCTATCTCGACGCCTGGCAAAGCGTCTCGAAGCGGGCCCGACAACGGTTGCAAAAGCCCGTCAGGCAAGGAGAAGGGCGCGCTGGCCAGGGTGCTCACGTCGGCACCTACAAGCAACGCATGCATGGCTGTGTTGCCAGCTATCACCACGCGGTCGATGTCGCCGATACACGAACCAGCGTCACCACACGCACCCATAAGCGCAGCAACAACACTGCTCGACGCGTCATTTGCGAGCTCGCTTGCTGCACCATCCAAAGCCGCCGACACGCGACTGAGAACGTCCGCGCCCCAGCTTTGCTGGATGTTGGGAACAGTACCGCGGCCAAGCTCCATGCCAGAATCGCGGCCAACGAGGACCGCGCTTACTGTCGTGGTGCCCAGATCGATACCTGCCACCAATGCCTGACCTAAAGCATGATTCGATTGCGAGCTCGAATACGCCGGACTCACCACCGGACGCAGCACGACGGCCGCTGAAATGCGTGCCCGACAGGCGAGACGTATGTTCTGCGGCGCCGAACTCAGACCGCTGCGTTCGATATCATCGGGGGGCTCGAGAGCCCCATCAACGACGATCACGCCGCATGATCCGCACACCCCTCGCCCGCCGCAGGGGGCTGCAATAATCACACCCGCCGAGCGTGCCGCGCTCAACACCGTCGAACCCACGGCAGCCCAAACGGTTGCATCCGCAGGCACAAAGGTCACCGGAACCCGCGCGGGCACCTGGTCATTCCTCAGGAAGGAATGCCACGCCCCAGCCGACTCCGGTGTGTGTCGCGATAACAACACCGACATCGACGAAGTACAGGTCCGAAACGTCGAAACGCTCTCGGATGGCCTGCTCGAGCCAGTGCGCTCGATCCGGTGCGAGCGCGTGCATCACTGAAAAGGCTCCCCTGCGCGCGCCGCCCATTTTGTTCTCGATCCATTTCATCCCGCTATCGAGAGCCGCCTGAGTGCCGCGATTGGGACGCACCATCGTCAACGTGCCTTCGCGGGTGCAGGTGATGGAGATCTTTACGTTGAGCATGCCCCCGACAGCACCCGCGACCTTTGATAGACGTCCACCCTTGACGAGGTTCTCAAAGCCATCAACGCCAACCAGCAGATGCACCTTGTCGCGCGCACGCTCGACTGCCTTGATAACCGCGCGAGCATCAAGGCCTGAGGCTGCAGCTTTGGCGGCCTCGATCACCTGAAGCCCTAGTCCCCACGAGAGATTGAGTGAATCGACGATATGAACGCGACCCTCGAACTGCTCGGCCGCCCTAGTCGCCGAAGAAATCGTTCCAGACAGTTTCGCTGAGACGTGTACCGAGACGACCTCGTGCGCGTGCTCCAGGGCACGCTCATACGCCTCAACAAATGCGCCCACCGACGGCTGGGATGTCGTCGGGAGCTTCGGTGCGGCGTTCATGCGCTCGAAGAACTCCTCCTGAGTCATCTCGCCGTCCGCCCATGAGCGATCCCCTAT
>JAURYZ010000084.1 GCA_030653635.1 Coriobacteriia bacterium
CCTTTGGGTATCGCCGGCGGGAGTGCAGCTGGGCGCTCGGCCTCGGGCAAGAGTGCTGCCACGTGGCTCGCGCTCACGAACACGCCAAGGTCGCCTTCGACCGTGCGTTTGCTGTGCGGCTCGGGCCCTGTGGCCAGCGCCGCCATCTCAGGACTGCCGTCGGTGACCGAGTGCACATCGGTCGTGGCTCCGCCCACGTCAACGACAACCAGGTCGCCCACCGCGGCAGCGAGCAACTCCGCTGCAATGAGCACGGCTCCCGGCGTTGGCAGAATGCGGCCGCTCGAAAACTCGCCGATGCGTTCCATACCCGGCGCGTGGGTGATGTGTTCCTCGAAAGCATCGTGGATCACGGCACGCGCGGGCACGATGTCCAGTTCGTCGACCCTGGGGTAGACGTTGCTTGTCACGCGGACACGAAAGCCTGCTCGCTCAAGAAGCGCACGCGCTTCGGGGGCCACGAGCGAGTTGCCCGCATACACGATGATCGGCCGACAGCTCATGGTGGCGAGCCGCTCGGCGTTATGAAGCACCGTCTCGGTGTCGCCGCCCTCGACGCCGCCAGCGAGCAGTATGAGTCCCGGTCCGATCTGGTCGACGCGCGCCAGATCAGCATCGCGCAGCCGCCCTGAGGTCACGTGCTCGACAACTCCGCCGGCCCCCAGCGCCGCCTCGTGAGCGGCCTTGGCGGTCATTTTCTGAGTAAGCCCGTGCACGGTCATGCGCAGACCCCCCGCTGCCGAGGAAGTGGCGATCGTTATCGCCGGCCTAAGTGGTCCGAGGGCGGCCTCGAGCGAAGCGCGCGCAGCCGCAACGCCGACACCCACATCACCTGCAGCCACGCTGGTGAGCGCGAAGCCCTGTCCCAGCAATTGTGGTGTCGTGGTCGGATACGAAGCTAGGCCCCCGAACGCCGAGACCACCGTAGTGGTCGAGCCAATCTCAGCCACGAGCGCGTCGATTTCCAGCGGGGCACCGGCGTCAGCCCCCGTTGACAGGGTCGGCTCACTCATCGCCACAGTCCGGCATTATGTTGGTGCCGACCTCGCCTCGGGCGATGGCCGTTATGTCTTCGAGTCGGCCGATGGCCGCTCGCCTGCCTGTTGCGTTCACGAAGCGAACCGCAGCCTTGACCTTGGGCCCCATGGAGCCGGCGGGAAACTCGTGCTTCTCCAGCTCCGCGGGTGTCACGCAGCCCAGCAGCTTCTGCTGCGGCGTGCCCCAGTCCGTGAAGACACCCTCAGCGTCGGTCGCCATGATGAACACGTCGGCATCGAGCTTCTCGGCGAGCAGTTCGGCGGCGAAGTCCTTGTCGATGACCGCCTCGATACCCACGAGTGTGCGCGTGCCATCCGGCAGGTAGACGGTTGGGATGCCGCCGCCGCCCGCGCAGATGACGACGGTACCCTTCTCCATGAGCCAGCGGATGGGAGCGAGTTCGAACACCTGCTTGGGCTCGGGCGATGCGACGACCCTGCGCCACGCCTCGCCGTCCTGTTTGAAGATCCAGCCCTTCTCCCGGGCAAGCGCATCGGCGCCCTCCTGCGAGTAGCAAGGACCGACAAACTTGGTAGGGTCGTCGAAGGCCGGATCGTTCGGGTCGACCTCGACCATGGTGAGCACGGTGGCAATCGGGTGCTCGAATGGGAGCACGTTGCCAAGCTCCTGCTCCACCATGTAGGCGATCATCCCCTGCGTCTGGGCCCCTAAAACGTCGAGCGGATACGGCTCCGCGTCATGGTACGCGGCCGCCTGGAGCGCGAGAAGGCCCACCTGCGGTCCGTTGCCGTGTGCGATGACGAGGTTGTACTCCTCGGCGAGGGGGGCCAGCGCCTTGCAGGCGATCCGCACGTTGGCGCGCTGTGCCGCGGCGGTCATGGGTTCCGAGCGTTTGAGCAGGGCGTTTCCGCCGAGCGCAACGACAACTGTCTTCTTGTGGTTCATCACAGGTCACATCTTTCTCGCGAGCATGGTCTTGACCACGAAGCTGGCCACATCGATACCCTTGGTGCGGCGGCCGAAGCCGGCGTCCATGCCCCAACCCTTGGCCTGCTCGTCGGTCACCTGAGTGCCACCAGCGATGAGAAGCAGCTTGTCACGCACGCCCTTCTCGACGGCTAGGTCCGCGAGCTTCTCCATGTTGGTGCGGTGCATGTCGCCGTGCGTGATAATCGTGGAGATGAGCACCACCTGAGCTGCGTGTTCGATCGCCGCGTCGAGGACTTTCTCGACCGACACTGACGTGCCCAGATACGTGCAGGTGAAGCCCCATTTCTCGAGACCGCCGTGCTTGATGTCGACGATCTCGAGCATGCCGACCGAGTGCTCGTCCATGCCCACGGTCGCCGCGATGCAGCGCAGGTTCTTTGTTGCGACAAACTGGCGAATCTCCTCGTCGGAAAGCGGCAGGACGGGCTCAGTGATCACGAGCGTTGCCGGGTCGATGGCCACGTCGAGGCAGCCCTTGATCTCGACGAGCGTGCCCTCGGCAGGGTGCATGACCTGCTTGTGGATGACCTCGACGTCGGAAAGGTTCATGGAGCGGCCGATCTCGAGCGCGGCCGCCTCGGCGATACGCTCAGATGTCGGCAAGAACATCGTGACGGCCACGATACCGTCGCCGGCCCACTCGACCTCGGGCTTGATCAGGCCGCCCTCGCGCAGATCGGCCGTACGGGCGAGCCGAACGTTCACGTTGTCCTCGGGATCGAGCTCGTCGATGAACGGGACCTTGTCGCGATCACACAGCGTGCAGCCGCCAATCGCATGGCAGGGCTTCTCGACGCTTCTCGGCAGATGGTTCACGCCAAAGTGGTGGCAGACAGGTGCGAGGTAGTCGTCGGCGCGCTCCACGATCGTGTTCACAGCAAGGCCGCCGTCGGCTGTGCGGCGGATCCCGTCGTCGTTGGTCTCGGGATACTCGCCCGAGTCCACGAAGTACGCCTCCTCGACCCCTGCGAAGTACCCGCCGTCTGCGATCATCGCCTCGAGAAAGAGCACCGCGCGCTCCTTGAGCTCGCGCACCTTGTTGCGAAGCTCCGGGTTCTCGCGGTCGAGCTTGACCATCTCGCGGATGCCGTCCATCCCGAGCAGCGACTGCTTGGCGGTGTTGATCGCGTGGATGTTGTTGTAGTGCCACGGCACGTTGCGGCCCTCGTCGGGCGTGATGGTCGACTGGATGTCGGCGCTCGTGAGACGCGAGATCATGAGGTTCATGACGTGGCTCACGGTCGCGTCGCGGCTGTCCGACTCCATGTAGCGCGTGTTTTGCTGCGCCCGCATCTTGTACTCGCCGAACAGATCGCGAAGCGCGACCGCGTAGGGCAGGTCCATGCGCATGCAGGGCGCGGGTGCGGCATCGGGCGGGACCGTTGAGAGCGCGATGTCCTCCTTGGGCATGCCGATCGCGACCGAGAACGCGCAGTTGATCGCGTGCTGGACGAGCAACTCCGGCATGACCTTCCAAGCCTTGACCGCCGTCGCGTTCGCGTTGTGCGCGCCGTCGATCTGCAGCATGCGGACCGAGCGCATGATGCGCTTGGCCACCGCCGCGTCGACAAAACTGCGGTACATGTTGATGTTGCGGTACAGCACGTTGTACTGCGGGTCCTGATGTGCGCCGTTGACGCCCTCCTCGGCAAACATGACGGCGATCTCGGGACCGGCAACGCCACTCACGTAGCTGTGGAAGTTGATGGGACGACCCACCTCATCTTCTATGAGGTCCAGCGCGCGGCGCGTGGCCCGCACCTGCTTGCGGGTAACAGCGACGCCGCCAACGCCCTCGGGCGTGCCCTCGAGCAGCCCATCGATGTGGCTTTGACCCGCCGTGCGGATGACCATCATGTGATCGGCGCCGTGCCAGGCGGCCATGCGCATGCGACGGATATCGTCCTCGAAGCGGCCCGAGGCGATCTCGGTGGTGACGACGCAGTCCGGCTGCGGGTCGATGTCGTCGAAGTAGTGCGCCGCTGGCAACGGGATGCTGTTGGTAAGGCCCTTGGACGTCTCGCGGTAGCAAAACTCGTAGAGCTTCTGGTTCACGATCTTCTCGCGCCAGTGCCAGCCAAGCCGGCGCGGGCGGTAGTTCTCGAGGCCGTCAAGCAGCGCGGCGAT
>JAURYZ010000085.1 GCA_030653635.1 Coriobacteriia bacterium
TGCATGGCAGCCCAATACAGAGACAGTTTTAAAGTCATTCAACTGGAACACAGACCAGCTCGACGACCTTGCAAATCCGGAAGCAATCGCTGATGGTTGGAGAACAGTTCGCATCGAGGCCACGGATGCCAACGGACGTCGCACTATCAAGGAACGTCGTTTCATGGTCGACAACGATCAGCCTGGCTTGCCTCCGGGAACCGCGCCAAGTGGCGCGGTCGCGCAAGTCACAACTGACATCGAATCCAGACTGAGTTGGCTTATCCTCAAGGATGGCACGGACGACTCTTGGGGATATGGCGTCAAGATCTACAAGGTTGACGCCAACGGCAGTAGCGTTTTACTGAACACCGTCGAATTGGGAGAGCCGGTCGACTACAAGGCCTCCTCGGCGGCCTACCTACAGGCGACAACTGCGTTCAGTCGCTATACCGCAGCGGTCCGTGCGTACTCACCTCGGAATTTGACGAGTAACTACGCCAACATTCCCACGTACGTCTCCTACCCGATGCTGACTGGCACGAGCCACACTGTCTACACGGGGAGGAACGCCGCTCGCACGGCGAGTACAGCGGTGAACGTCGCCGTCACTCCGCCTACGTTCGGCTGCTCGAGCCTGACGTACGATCTGTATCGCTCAACGAGTGCTACAAACTTGGGTGCTACGGCGTACAAGACCAACATTGGCGCCACATACACTGAGACCAACGTCCAAGTAGTGGGCAAGTTCGGTACACCGGATCCGTATTACTATCGTTACAAGATCACCTACACAGCCGATGGTTCCACTGCGGCCGGTTCGCAGGTCATCTGGTCCAACATCACCGGGCCCACCACAGCCCCTGACAATGTCCTGACCACGATGCCATTCGTGGCATGGTGACCATCCGAGACAGGCGCGACAAGGGCTTCACCCTCACCGAATTGGTGATCGTGGTGGCACTTCTGTCGATTATTCTTGGAATCACCTACACGGGACTCAATGTGGTGACGAAGGCCGCCGAGGTCAGCCAGCGTCAGGCGATTTTTGCCGACGAGGTGGGAGCTCCTCTCCTTGGTATGGAAGAGGTGCTTCAGCAGGCGTTCGCCTTCGAGGCTGCAGATGCATACACGCTCACGGTCCGTACGGATGCTGACAACAACAATCTAGTGGAACGCCATACAATCACAGCGACGGCGGCTGGCGTTCTGACACACAAGGCATGGAAGACGAACAGCCTCATGCAGAACACCACGCTGTGGATAGATACGACGTGGTCCAGGAATAACGTCAACGCGAAGGCAGGAGTTGCCGAGCCTTTGTTCTACTACTACGACGATGCTCACATCCGAATCACCAACACTGCAGGTAAGCTCGATTTGATCAAGACGATCGATGTGGTTGATATCGTCGAGGTCAACGGCAAACGTTATAGAGGCACCCGTACGATCGTGCTCAGGAATCGATAGGACCGCTTGGAGGTCGAGGGACGTGCATCGTTCAATAAGAGACGACGACGGGTTTGCGCTCGCTGCAGTGCTGGGCGCGATAGCCATCATCACCATTGTTGCGACGGGCGGGTACTTCCTTGCCCAATCGGCGCTGACGCAGTCGCAGTATATTCAGGCCGAGAGTCGCGCAATGCGCGTGGCAGAATCAGGGCTTGATCGCGAGCTTGCAACTTTCACTCCAGCCAACGTTGGTACGGCGTACTTCCCCAAGTACGGGGCGACACCGGACGGTCCCTATACCATCACCGTCACAGAGCAGAACACCGGCTCGATCATGGGCGAGTATCTCATGACGTCCAAGGGTAGCTCGAGTGATTCCAGCGAGTCGGTTTCAATGCGATTCTTCTACCTTGACCTATGGAAGATGAACATCAGCGCGGGTGATCCCACCACCGTAGGTGGTGGCAGGGGCTGGAACGGTCAAGCCACGATTCGTGGGCCCATGTATGTGCGTGGGAACTTCGAATGGTGGGCCAACGCCGACTACGATGGCGGCCCACTTCTCATCCGTGATGGCAGTCTAATCATGGGAGGAAACGGTAAGCTCGGCTATGCCGCGCCAATCGACCTGTATGTTACCGGCTCATATCCGGTAGATCAGCTCAACAAGCGCCTGTTCACCAGTCGCATATCGCACACGGTTCCAGACATCGAGCTCCCGTGGATAGACACCAAGTACATGGACATGATGTATGCCAAGGCGCTTGCTGAGAGCAAAGACAACAACATGGGCAGTCCCGCAGCGCGAACCATCGTGAGCACGGAAGCGTTGTCGTTCGATCCGAATACCTATGCGACAGCGCTGGCTCCCGTCCTGAATCCTCGTACGAGCGCGATTCCGCTTGCCGCAAACGGTGCCACGTCCACGCACTACAAGTACATTGGTAAGGCCACAGGGCCAAAGGCTCTGAAGCAGGGAACGAACCACCTCGTGATCGGCGCTACGTCATTTGGTGCATGGTCCGGCAATGGATATCCTGCTACATCGGGACTGCATGACGACTTCGCATTCGATGTCGCAACAGGAGTGCTCTACGTGGAGGGGACCGTGTTCATCGACGGCGATCTTACACTCGGCGGTCAGGTCAAGAAGTACGTCGGAAACGGTACCCTCGTTTGTAACG
>JAURYZ010000170.1 GCA_030653635.1 Coriobacteriia bacterium
GATTCCAGGTCCCACGAACAGCTTGCCGCGCTGCTGCAGGGCGTCGAGACCAAACGCAACCGACTTATCGGTCGACATGGCTATAAGCGAGCCGTTCTGACGACCACCGAGATCTCCTCGGTAAGGACCGTACTCGGTGAAGTGGTGGAACAGGGTGCCTTCGCCGCGGGTGCCATTCAGGATGCGCGTACGCAGACCCATGACGCCACGGGACGGTATCTTGAACTCGAGGTGCACGTGCTCGTCGCGCTGGATCATATCGGTCATCTCGCCGCCGGCCGATCCGAAGATCTCGATGACCTTGCCCGCGTACTCGGAAGGAACGTCCACGACGGCGTGCTCGATGGGCTCCTGCTTCTTGCCGTGATCGTCGGTCTTGAGGATCACGCGCGGACGGCCGACCTGGAACTCGTAGCCTTCGCGACGCATGGTCTCCATGAGAACCGACAGGTGCAGTACTCCTCGGCCAGCTACTTCCATCCCGGTCTTGTCCGGCAGCTCGGAGATGTTCATCGAGATGTTGGACTCGGCCTCGCGGAACAGCCGCTCTTTTATCTGGCGGCCTCCGACGGTGTCGCCTTCCTGGCCCACGAGCGGGCTTGTGGAGGGCTCAAAGACGATGGACATCGTGGGCTCTTCGACGTGGATCGGGGCGAGCGTGATCGGATCGATGCGGCAAGTGAACATGTCACCGATGTCACAGTCCTCAACGCCCACGACGGCGCAGATGTCGCCGGCATGCGCGGACTGCGCCTCCAAACGACCCATACCCTCGAAGGTAAAGAGCTGCTTGACGTTGGCTTGGTAGCGGCTGCCGTCGTTCTTGATGACGAGGATGCGCTCGCCGGAGTTGATTGTTCCCGAAAAGATACGCCCGATGCCAATACGGCCGACGAAGTTGGAGTAGTCGATGGTGCAAACCTGTATGGCAACCGGTCCGTTGGGATCGACGTTCGGTGCAGGGATGTGATCGATGATTGCGTCGAGCAGCGGCAGCATGTCGTCGTTGTCGTCGTCGGGATCGAGGCGCGCGTAGCCGTTTACGGCGCTGGTGTAGACAATGGGGAAATCGAGCTGCGCGTCGTTGGCGCCCAGATCCACCATAAGGTCGAACACCATGTCGACGACTTCTGCCGGACGCGCGCCTGGACGGTCGATCTTGTTGATGACGACCATCGGCTTCAGGCCGTGCTCAAGTGCGTGACGCAGCACGAAGCGGGTCTGAGGCATGGCGCCTTCGAACGCATCAACGATGAGCAGACAGCCATCGGCCATCTTGAGAACACGCTCGACCTCGCCGCCGAAGTCCGCGTGGCCGGGCGTGACAATGACGTTGATCTTGACGTCGCGATGACGGATCGAGATGTTCTTGGCCAGAATGGTGATGCCGCGCTCGCGCTCCTGGTCGCTGGAGTCTAGGACCCGCTCGGCAACCTCCTGGTTCTCGCGGAAGACGTGAGTGGTTTGCAAGAGCCGGTCCACGAGCGTCGTCTTGCCGTGGTCGACGTGAGCGATGATGGCGATGTTACGTACGTCGTTCTGAAGCACTTGAGTCACTCCGGTCTACATAGTTGGACACGCGCGTCAGCACAAGACGCGAACAACGAAGAGTAGCACGAAGTGGGCCGTTGTGCTTGACGCGGGCTACTTGCGCCACATCTCAGGCAGCATCAACTCATCGGCGACTTGCACTGTTCCTCCGGCGCGCTCTCGAGCCCCCATGTCCATCTCGAGCACCATCCAGGCCTCAGCAGGCGTCACCGGGTATGGCGGCAGGATGCCGTAGGGCTCAGCCGGTTCATACCCGAAGCGCCCGTAGTATTCCGGGTGCCCGAGCACGAGTGAGAGCTGGAATCCGCCAGCAAGTGCAGTACCGAGGCCCGCGCACACCAACTCGCCACCGATCCCGCAGCGCTGATACGCAGGTGTAACTGCCAGCGGAGCGAGCAGCGCAGCCGGCACTCCACCTGCATATGCGCGCGTGAACAGAACATGGCCGACGATAAGGCCTTCGCTTTCGGCCACCATTGAGAGTTCGGGAATGAACACGCTCGACGACATGAGGGCAACGACCAACTCGGCCTCGCTCGAACCGCCGAACGCCTCCCGTTCGACACCGAGCAACGCCTCCGTATCCGCAGGCGTAGCCGTGCGGATAACAATCGATGACGCTATCCCCCCCATATGCAGATTCTAGTCCATATCGCGGTCCGTAGGGCGAACAGCGCCTAGTCCCCGTGCGTGCCCCCCCGTGCGTGGCATACTTGTCCCATGCCTCAGATCCCCTACAACACACGTCACCTCGCCGGCGACACCTACATGGTGCCGGCGTTCACCAACGCGGGTTTCATCGAGGGCCTGCTCATCGACACATGCGAGGATGCGGCGCCCTTTGCTGGGGTGCCGATCGACCGGCTCGCGATCACCCACGGGCACGCCGACCACTTCTCGGTCGGTCACGTCATCCGCGCGGCCGGTGCGCACGTCTGGGTAGCACGCGACGACGCATCGCTCGTCGAGAACCCCGACATCAACATTCGCGGCATGTTCTCTTGGGCCAAGCCCGGCGACTTTCTTACAACCAAGCTCTTCCGAGGAGTACCGTGCGGGGTCGACGAGTACATCGAGGACTGGGATGACCCACGCGCGCTCGCTATCCCCTTGCCGGGCCACACCATGGGCCACTACGGCTTCCTCACCCGCGACCGGGTCCTGTTCAGCGGCGATGCGTTCTACCCGATGGATCTGTGGGAGCGCCACCCGCTCCCCTACGCGATCGATCCGGGCATGGTCGTGAGTTCACTTGAGCGCATCCGCGCGGCAGACTGCGACTGGATAGTGCCCGCACACGCGCGCCCACTGGCTCGTGAAGATGCCGAGGAACACATCGACTTTCACGTCTCGCAGATTCGCGAGATCGAGGAGCTGCTGGTGGACCGCTTGCGCACGGAGCACACCACCGAACAGGCGGTCGCGATGGTTTCGGCCGAGCGGGGGCTAACGGAAAGCCCGGCGGCCTATTGGCTGGCGGTCGCGACCGTCAAGGGGTTCCTCGGCGAGCTGCTTAGCAGGCAGCAGCTCGAATTCTTCGTGCGCGAGCATGCGGGCTGGTGGCGCACGGTCTAGCAACGAATCGTCTCTTGGGGCATGCCACCAATTGGAACGTTTTCCCTGCTAGCGGTAACTATTGTTACCTTGTGAATGGTGGCACAAGCGTTGCATACCTGCTATTCTCACGAGACATTCTGAGCACGCCCCGCCCTAGGGGCCACTGGGATTATGGAGGCTTCACCATGGCGCACGTGCGCTCGCTGTTCTTTGACGGCCCACTCAATGAGGTCGAGGACAAATCGATGGCTGCCTTTAAGAAGGGCCGTCCATCCGAGGTCATCTGGAACATCACCAACCGGTGCAACCTGTTGTGCGAGCACTGCTACATGTCTGCCGACGGGCACGCGCTGCCAGACCAGCTCACCGACGAGGAGACCATCGATTTGGTCAACCAGATGGCCGATGCGGGCGTACCGCTGCTGTTCCTCACCGGTGGCGAGCCGTTCATGCGCCCGAACTTCTGGGAGATCCTCGAGACCGCGAGCGCGCGAGGCATGCGCGTCACCGTTTCGACCAACTGCACCTTCATCGACCGCGACGTCGCCAAGCGCCTGCTGGCCAACGGGGTCGGCTACATCGGCACATCGCTCTATGGTCCCGCCGAGTTCCACGATGCTCTCGTGAAGGTCCCCGGCACGCGCGACCGGGTCATCGAATCCATCAAGATCCTTCGGTCCGAGGGTGTCCGCGTCGCACTCAAGAGCGCCGTCAGCGTCGACACATGGCCCCACATCTATGACCTCATACAAGAGGCAAAGGACCTCGATTGCGGCCTCATCTACCTGTGCGATCTCATCACGTCGGGTCGCTCCGAGGGTGAGTCCGACGGTCGTATCACCGCCGATCAGTGGCGCGAGCTGGCGGCCTTCATCGCTGACGACATCACTGACCCGAACTCCACGCTCGAGTACGACATCGGTGCGATGCCCTCATTCATCCCCTACGTCGCTGAACTGCTCATCGCCAAGGGCTACGACCTGTCCCGCGGTCTGGAGCGCCTAAAAATCATGAGCGCTTGCCCCGTGGGCAAGGGCCACATGAACATCAACTCCGAAGGCGGCGTCATGCCTTGCCAGTTCGCCCAGGACTGGACGATC
>JAURYZ010000179.1 GCA_030653635.1 Coriobacteriia bacterium
AGATCTTCAAGCGCTTCTATCGCGTGCCGGGTCCGATCGCGGCGCGGGTGAAGGGGACGGGCCTCGGACTCTACATCGTGCGTTCAGTGGCCAAGCGCCACGGCGGGCGCGTCTGGGCCGAGAGCCAGGGTCCGGGCAAGGGCAGCACGTTTGTGCTCGAACTGCCGGTGTCGTCATGACACGGGTTCTGATTGTCGAGGACGAGCAGCACATCGCCGATGGCCTGCGGTACAACCTGGAGGCGGAGGGTTACCGCGTCGAGGTTGTCGAGACGGGCGAGGCGGCGCTCGAAATGCTCCTGCCCGGCCTCGATGCGCGACAGGTCTAGAACCTGGTTGATGAGCATCAGCAGGTGTCGTCCCGAGCGCTGTACGAGTGTGAGCTGGCGCTCCTGCTCCTCGTTGATCTCGCCGGCGAGCCGCTGCAGCATGGTCCCCGAGAACCCGATGATCGAGTTCAGGGGTGTCCTCAGTTCATGGCTCATCGAACGCAGGAACTGGTTCTTGGCTTCGTTGGCTCTTTGCAGCTGTTTGTTTGCACCCTCCAGGTCAGCGGTGGCGGCAAGCAGCGCCGTGTTCACAGCCTCTATGCTCTGGGTGCGCTCGTGGACTAGACGCTCGAGCATCTCGTTGCGCTCACGAACGGCGCGCTCATCGGCCTTACGAGCACTGATATCGCGTGTCACACCCTGGAAGCCGACCGGCGTACCCTTGGCATCCAGAACCAACGACGCAACGATCTCCACCTCGACACGCCCGCCCTCGCGGGTCAGATACAGCGCCTCGAACCGTTCAGGGGTGCTGTCTGGCAAATTCGCTAGGGCCGACTGGCCAGCAGCTTGCAACATATGCAGCGACTCTGATTCGCAGTAGTGCCCTAGCGGAAGACCCACGAACTCCTCGGGCGTGTAGCCGATAAGAGATTCGATCACTGGGTTCGCATAGACGCCCACAAGATCCAGATCAACCTCCCAGATCACGTCAGCGGTATTCTCGGCCAAAACACGATAGCGCTCCTCGCTCACACGCGTGGCCTCGATCTCCTGCTCGCGCTCTTCTTGGTCGAGCAGCATCCGACATACGAGAACCGTGGCCGCCGGAAAGAATACCAGAACCGGCAGCCCGATCCGCCGCAGTATGTCGGGTCCGATGCCGCCGGGCAGAGCGAACTGGGTGAGCAGCATCGCGACATGAACGGCCAAACCGAATCCCAGCAACGCCGGAATGCGAGCGTACGCAGCGTTGCGATTCCGTGCGTAGTACATGAGCACACCAAGGAGCGTGGCTTCGAGGACGACTGCAACTCCAACCCACATGCCAGTACCACCGAGTGCGAGGCGATACGCCGCAGCAATGACGCCGGCGATGAGTCCCACAAGCGGACCGCCGGAAAAACCCGCCGCTGCGAGTAGGACCGAACGGGCATCGAAGATGACCCCTGGCATGATCCTCAAAGGGGTTGCCATGCCTACCATCACGGCAGCTCCGAAGAGAAGTCCCGACAACACCTGGGTCGGAAGCGTCTTGGGTCCGAGGCGCCGGGTGATCAGGAGCAAAAACACACTGATCGCAACGAGCACGGAGACGTTCTGAACGAGCGAAACTAGAATCACGAAGTACCCCGTTTAGGCGAGAAGGAGCACGGCTATGTGACAAGTATTCCCTAGAAGAGCGTACTTTGTCCCGATTCGCCAGGAGCAGGTGCGTCGCCAACCAGATCACGTGCGTCCATAGCCTCGTTGGCTAACCGATCAGCCACTGTGTTCTCTTCGCGTCGTACGTGCCGCACCTCGACGCGTATGAACGGACGCATGAGCTCGCAAGCACGCGCATACAGCGGCTTCATGTTTGGATGCTTCACCTTGTACACGCCGTTTATCTGCCGCACCAAAAGCTCGCTGTCAGCCAGCACTGTCAGGTGGCTGACTCCCTTGGCAGCCGCCACCTCAAGGCCCCACAGCAACGCCTCGTACTCTGCGACGTTGTTGGTAACCGAGCCCAAGAAGCGGCCTCCCGAAGAAATCGGTGTCCCCTCAAGGGTTTCGAGCACGAATCCGCAGCCTGCTGGCCCTGGGTTGCCGCGTGATCCGCCGTCGGTGCGAAGCACAGCCTTCACGGGCGCTACCCCTGGTCCTCGGCTGGCATGATGACGATCAGGCGCCTGCACTGCGGACAGATCGCGATATCGGGGCCGGTCTTGAGCTCGACTACGCGCTCAGCCGGCAGCTCCATGCGACACGCCGTGCACATCGTGCCGGCAAGTCGACCGGCGCCCACGCCACCCTTGCTCTCGCGAATGGTCTCGTAGGTGGTAAGTGTCTGAGCATCGACCGCGTGGGTGAGCTCCTGACGCCTAGCTTTCAGTCTGTCTATCTCGGAGATCATCTCGGAGCCCTTGGACTTGTACTGCTCGGTGAGCGAGGCCTCTTTCGCACTGAGTTGGCCCAACGCCGCATCGACCTTGGCGACCTGACCCTTGGCCTTCTCGACGCGCTCCATGAGCTCGATCTCTTCCATCTCGAGCTTGTCCTTGCGGCGCTTGAGCGCATCCATCTCGCGAGTGATGTTCATGACCATCCTGGGATTCGTGACGTCCCCGGACATGAGTTTGCCCTGCTCATCATCGAGTTTGGTCGCGATCATCACGCACTCGTCCTCGTGCCTAGAAACCGCGGCGCCGAGCCGCGAGACCAGCTCCTCGGCCTTGGCCCGAAGTGCTGAAACGTCGCGCGTCTTGTGGCGCACCTCGAGAATCAGGCGCTTCTCAGGCATCTCATCGAGCCGCTTTTGACTGCGGAGCACCTCGAGATCGACGTCTTGCAGTTCCAACAACGCAGCTCCGCGCTTCATAGTGCCTCCTGTGGGGTCCACCAGCCGCGCGATGGGGCGTCGATCACCATGCGCACGTCGGAGCCGACAACATGTTCAATTGCCGAGGATAGGACCGGCACCAAAGGCCACTCGGTGACGTCGTGTCCTGCCTCTATGACTGCCAGTCCGGATTCGACCGCCGCCAGGGCGTCATGATAGCGCACTTCACCTGCAACCAGGACGTCCGCACCGGCATCAATCGCGTCACCAATGAGCGATCCGGCCGAACCTGTGGCCGTCGCTATCCGAAAGACCTGCCGCTCGGCATCGCCCCACACACGCGGCACGCAGCGCAAACGCGCCGAAACGAGCTGCGCGAACTGCCCGAGTGTTCCGGGAGCCGACGGGTCGCACACGCGTCCCAGACGCGCAGCGCCACGAGCGATGCGTACCTCGCTCACGACCACCAGCGGTTCCTCATACGGGTGCGCGTCGACAGCTGCCCGCGCAACGGCCGTGGCCAGTTTTGGCGCGCACACCATCTCGATGCGCTCCTCGGGGACCTGCGTGCGAAACCCACCCGCACCTACCACCGGAGCCGCACCAGCAAGTGGTTCGAAGTGCCCCTCACCTTCCGAGGAGAA